>CAZLHW010000309.1:0-5200 GCA_964559085.1 uncultured Acidobacteriota bacterium
ACCAACATGCTTTTGTTTTTAAAGACAAACGGATATTTTTACGTCTGGGGGTATTTTGATTTTTTAAGCAATTATTGGGAAAGCATCATTAAAGGTCGAGGGGATTGCAATTTTAGAAATTTTATAATTTGGGTCAAAAATTTTGTTCAAGGCAGAAACAGCTTGGAGTTTAGGCAATTTCCCGAACAGTATGGGGCTTGCTTGCTTTGTATTTATGGCCAGCCGTTCCAGAACGGCCCGTTGTCAACAAGCCCTAATGCTGAATTTTTCCCGGAGTGCTTTGAGCCGTTGAGGGCGTATCTTGACGGGGAGCGGATGAAGATGGGTTGGGATATCCCGACCGTTAAAAAGATTGTTGGCCACAGTGATCTCTCAAGAGATCACTGGTTTTCCAAAAGCCAATGGTCTATGCCTACGGAGAAGGTTTATAAAGCGTTGCAAGAGGCGGCAAGGAACGACGCCTTTCGCAAAGAATACGACGCCTTTCGCAAAGAATACGACGAGCTCCGCAAAGAATACGACGAGCTCCGCAAAGAATACGACGAGCTCCGTGGTTATCACGATAATTCTCACTCATGGACAGATGTCTGGCAGTTTGAAAAATTAAGCCTTTATGGAGATCACCCGACAAAAAAGCCTGTTGAGGTATGCGAGAGGGGGGTAATAACAAATGCCCCGAAAGACGGGCTTGTTTTAGATATGTTTTTGGGCTCCGGCTCAACCCTCATCGCCTGTGAAAAAACAAACCGCATCTGTTACGGCATGGAGATTGACCCGAAATATGTGGATGTGATTGTGAAGCGCTGGGAAGACTTTACAGGAAAGAAGGCAGAACTATGTGGCTCGTGACAATAGCTAGTCTAATCGGTGTTGTTCTTAATATTCACAAGAAGCAGGCGTGCTTTTATATTTGGGCTGTGACCAATTTCACATGGATGGTGTATGACTGGAACATCGGGGCAAAAGAGCAGTCCGCGCTGTTCGCGGTTTATTTTATCCTTGCGATTTATGGAATAGTGAAATGGAATAGAAAAAAGGTATAACGTTATACCCTAGAAAAGACATTGGAATCGTGTATTAATACTAACGGTTCCTCCTGTTTTTATTATCATGCCAGACCTCTTCGAGTCAGGGGGGTCTGGCATTTTTATTTTTAAGGAGTCTGATGCAGACAAAGGTTACTAAAGAAACAGTTGAAAGAATAAAGACAGAGCTTAGGGACGTCCTCGACGAGAATCCTGTGTTTTCAATTATCGCGATTGCCCGGAAACTCGGCGTGACTCGCCAAACGCTTTGGTTTGCACGTAAGAAAAGCAAAAAAATTGACCGCATGATTTCGGATTATCAGGAGCAGAAAAAACCCGCGATCGAAGACCTTGTTAAAAACACATGGTTTAATCGCCTGGCCACCGGAAAGGCGCACGGGTCTGAATATTTATTTTTCATGATGAACCATTTCCCCGACGAGTATCAAGACAGGCGGGCCGTTGTCAATAACAACGTAAACGTCATTAATCAAGCACACAACCACATTTTAATCGAACAGAAATTTTTGCAGTCGTTACCTGAAAAGGATTTGGATGACATCATTAATGGCTTCACAACGAGACGAAAAACTCAGACAGCTAAAAGCCGCGTTTGAGCTTGGAAGACGGAAACTGATGCCGTTCAGCTTCCTTGTCAATCCGTCGTATCAGTACGCTCTGCACTTGGACTTTCTGGCCGGCGAGCTTGAGAAGGTCGAACGCGGAGAGATTAAAAAGCTGATGATTTTCTTTTCTCCGCGTCATGGGAAATCTGAAATGACTTCCTGCAACTTCCCAGCTTGGTATTTGGGCCGCAACCCTGACAAGCGGATTATTCATGCCTCTTATGCCGATTCTTTATCAAACGAATGGTCCCGCAGGACACGGGACGTGGTTGAGGATGAGATTTACAGGGCGATCTTTGGCATTTCAACGGATAAAGACACGCGATCTGTTGATAACTGGCGCATGGCTGGGCATAGGGGCGGGATGCTGTCTTTAGGTGTCGGAGGTAGCGCAACTGGCCACGGAGCTGACCTTTTCGTTATCGACGACCCGGTGAAGAACGCCCAGGAAGCCGAATCCGAGACGTTTCGCGTGCGTGCATATGATTGGTATAAGTCAGTTGCCCGAACACGCCTTGAGCCGGGGGCCTCAATGATCCTGATGATGGCCCGCTGGCATCAAAACGACCTGGCCGGCATGATCCTTAAAGATGACCCAGACTGGACTGTGATCAATTTAAAAGCCATTGCCGGACAAAATGATCCGCTTGGCAGGGCCCAGGGAGAAGCCCTCTGGCCGGAGAGATTTGACGTTCATGCGCTTGAACAGATCAAAAAAGATATTGGGTCCCGTTTCTGGCACGCTCTTTATGAAGGCGAGCCGGTTGACCCTGAAGGCGCAATTATCAAGCGGCAATGGATCCAGATGTATGAATCATTGCCGCCTAAAACGTCTCGTTATGGAGGCATTGACACGGCAACCAGTAAGAAAACATCTGCTGACAATATGGCTTTTGTTGAGGTATGCAAGGACAAGGACGGCTTTTATTACGTTGACGATGTCCTGCTTGACAAGATGTCAGTATCGACGTTCGCGCATTTCGTGAACACGGTCCATAAAGAACGGAAATTCAAGCGCATTAACCTTGAGTCAAATAACGCAGGGGAAGCCATCAAACAGCGAATTGATGAGATTGGCCGGGAACCGAAGACCGGATCGCACCCTCCTGTCCACGCGGTCGCGACAGACACCGACAAGGTTGTCCGTGTGATGGGGTATCAGCATTTGATTGAAAACGGGACGATCAAGTTTAAAAGCGGAAATCCCAGGGTTGCCGCGCTTATTGATCATCTTTGTGCTTTTGACGGCCGCGATGGGGCAGACGATGACGATGTGGACGGGCTGGGGTTTGCGATAGAAGCCGCGAAAAGCGGTGAAAGAATATTGATCCATTAAGGAGCGATAAGAATGTCAATCATTCAGCAAATAGGAAAGCGGTTCGGTCTTGTTCCCGGCTCTGAGATTGAGCAGATCAAGGCCGAGCTAAATGACATCAAAAAAAAGTCGTCGTCATGGTCGAGGATGTTCGGCGTTGGTTCTGAATGGCAGATTTTTGGTGACGCGGTAACAAAGCCATATGAACAGATCACGTCTGTTTATAAGGCCGTTAAAGCCATCGCGGATAACGTCCCGCAGGCCGATTTAAAGTTCAGGGACCGCAAAAGCAAGAAAGAAATCGAGGATGACGAAATCATCCAGCTTTTTGACAGCCCTAATCCGTACATGAGCGAGTCCGATCTCATTCAGGCATGGGTCGGGTTCGCCTGTCTTTACGGCGAGGCGTTCATTGTCAAGCAGATGGAAACCATCGGTCAGGCGACCGGAAAGAAGCTGCCTTCTGAATTGTGGCCGTTCAACCCGAAAGACTTTCAGGAAATAACGGAAGGCCGGATCGTTACGGGCTGGCGCTATTCAAAAGAACATATCGTCTTCCAGCCAAATGAAGTCATTTTTATGAAAGATTTTAATCCTCACAACATGTTCCGTGGCGTTAACCCAACAAAGGTCATTGAGAAGATCATCGATATCGACTGGCAGTCACTTATTTACAACAAGGCCTTTTTCGATAATAACGCCGTCCCGTCCGTCGCGTTGACAACTGAAGAAGACCTCGACGAGGACGTTGCAAAACGATATGAAAAGGTTTGGGAAAAGAAATATAAGGGTGCAAATAAGGCGCACAAAATCGCGATCCTTGGATCAGGGTTGAAGCCGACGCCTTTAGGGGCCCTGACCCATAAGGACATGGAGTTTTTGGAGCAGAAGAAGTTTGCTAGGGAAGAAATACTCGGCATCTGGCGCGCGCCTAAAGCGCTTTTTAATATTACGGATGATCTGAACTATGCGACGTTCATCGGCCAGATGAAAATTTTCTGGTCCTACGGAATCATGCCGGTCATGCGCAAGATCGAAGGGGCGATCAACCGCCAGCTTGTTTGGCCGTACAACCCGAAGATCGAAGCCTATTTTGATTATTCCACCGGGATTGCTTATCAGGAAGATTTTAAAGAAAAGGTCACGACCGGCGTTCAGCTTTGGGGAATGGGCTTTACACGCAACGAGATCAACGATCGCCTTGAACTTGGATTCGACAAGGCGAAATGGGGCGACGTTTGGTGGGCTCCGTTCGGGCTTTATCCGGTGTCATCCGAGGAAGCACCGGCGTTAAACTCCCCAGGCTACGAAGACGACCCGGCCCCGAAAGAGGACGATAAAAAGGCCATGGCCATCAAACAGGCCAAAGATCAGAAGCGCGAAGCCGTCTGGAAGGCGTTTCTTTCAAAGCAGGGAAGCGTTGAGCGCGGGATGTCTGGCATGGTCAGCAAATATTTCATTGAACAGCGTAAAACAGTGCTTTCAGAACTGTTCAAGAACGGGGCCGAAGGATTAAAAATCGATTGGGAAGAACAAAACAAGAAGCTTCAAGACAAGTCTGCGAAATGGATCACGATGGGCGTTAAAGAAGGGATCGCATTCGGGCGGGTCGTGCTTGGAAAAAAGTCGCTTGAAGATGACCGGTTTGAAATGCTGATCAGCTCATATGTCAAGATTCGGACTGACAAAATCACGCAGATCAATGAAACTGTCCGCAAACAGATTTTCAGCACGATTAAAGAAGGCATTGAAGCAGGAGAGACGGTGAATCAGATCGGCGATCGTATCAGGTCTATTTATAACATGGCTTCATCGCGCTCGTTGATGATAGCACGGACCGAAACAGTAGGGGCCGTAAACGGCGGAAGCCAGATTTATTATGAGGCCGAGGGCGTGCAAAAACAAGAAAGGCTGACGGCCCGCGCCGCGCATGTCCGTGACGCGCACACGGTTATTGACGGTCTGGTTGTTGCCGTAAAGAGCAGCTTTTCAAACGGGCTGGATTATCCCGGCGATCAGAAGGGTGACGCAGGGGAAACAATAAATTGCAGGTGTACTTTACTACCTGTACTTGAATAAAAATATTTAAGGAGCAATCGAATGAACAAAAAGATTCAAAAAATATTCAGAGGTAAGGTCAAAAGCTTCGATGAGAAAACGCATACGGCGACAATCATGATCTCAACAGGCGATATTGACCGCGACCGGGAAATCATCGAGCCGAAAGCCTTTCA
>CAZLHW010000310.1:0-3705 GCA_964559085.1 uncultured Acidobacteriota bacterium
CCAGGCCTCCGGATGCTTCGCATCCTGCAGCCTGGGCTACTCTGCCGCGCGCCTGCGGCGCTTACAGCGGCGGCAATTGGCACAATGTCGCCATCGGCGGCTCCGGCAAGTACGCAACCTGGACTGTTCTGCATGGCGCTTTCAGCGCTTGATTGCTTTCCGCATGCCGGGAAGGGCGAAAGAAGCCGGCAATTGCCTTTTCTTTCGCCCGTTTCGCGGCTCAGGAATCCCGGACTGAGAACCGAATGACGAATTACGAATGACGAATTACGAATTAAAAAATACAGAAAGGTTTTTGGTACGGAAGGGGATGAACCGGGAGGGGACAAGGACGCGGAACGTATGTTTTCATTCGTAATTCGTAATTTGCAATTCGTCTTTCAGTTTGCCGTTTTCAAGGCGGCAGACTCTGGAGCAAATTCGCGCGAGCCGGGTATTGTGCGTGACGATGATGGAAGTCAGGCCGTGTGAGTCGTGCAGCGAGCGGAAAAGGGCCGCAATGGAGTCTCCGGTATGCGCGTCCAGATTGCCCGTGGGTTCATCGGCGAGGAGCAGTTTGGGGCGGCCGATCAGGGCTCTCGCAAGCGCAACTCTCTGCTGTTCCCCCCCGGACAATTCGCCCGGCCGATGGTGGCTCCGCTTCTCCAATCCGACTTCCCCCAGCAGCACTTTGCCGGCGTCCGCTGCTTCCTCCATGGAGACGCCCCGGATCAAGAGGGGCATCATGACGTTTTCAAGCGCCGTGAACTCCGGCAACAGATGGTGGAACTGGAAAACAAACCCGATGGTTTTATTGCGGAAATCGCATAGGGCCCAGGGGCTGAGACCGGTGAGTTCTTTATTCTGAATACGAATGGAGCCTCCATCCGGTCTGTCCATGCCGCCGATCATATGAAGCAGGGTGCTTTTGCCGGACCCGGATACCCCGGTAATTCCAATCATGTCCCCTTCGGCGACTTCCAGACAAAGTCCTGTGAGGATTTCCAGCCTCTGGGCGCCGGATGCATAGCTCTTCCGCAGATCCTGAACTTCGAGGAGCTTATTCATAGCGCAGAGCCTCGACCGGGTCCACCTTTGCCGCATTGCGGGCGGGGTAGATCGTTGCCAGATAACTGATCAGCAGCGCGGTTGCCGAGATGAGAGCGGCGTCCCATCCGCGAATATGGAACGGAACATAGGGAATACTGTAAACCTCTGCCTCGAGCTTGATCAGCTTATACTTGTCGAGGAACCAGCTGATGCCGATGCCGAAGAGGTTGCCGAGAATCGTCCCGATCAATCCGATAATGAGCCCCTGAAGCATAAAGACGCGTTGAATTGTTTTGGACTTTGCTCCCATGGCCGTAAGGATCGCAATGTCGCTCTGCTTCTCGAGCACCATCATGATGAGGGTGGTGACGATATTCAAAGAAGCGACAAAGACGATCAGCCCGATGGTTACGAACAATATCAGTTTCTCCAGTTTCAGCGCGGAGAAGAGCGGCTTGTTCAGTTCAATCCATGTGGTGGTGACGAATCCGGAACCGGCCCGGGCCCGAATTTCATCGGCAATCGCTTCGGCATTTTCCAGATCGTCGATTTTGAACTGAAGTGCGAGTGCGGAATCGGGCGGGTGTGCAAAAAGCCGGCGCGCCGCATCCATGTGCGCGTAAGCCCAGTTTGCGTCAATATCCCATAAACCGGTCTCGAATATCGCCGCAACACGGAACGTCATCTGCGACGCCGTCATTCCAAGCGGCGTCAGCCTTCCCATGGGATAGAGCACCTTCAGGCTGTCTCCAATATGCACGCCCAGAGCGCGCGCCATCTCCTTTCCGATGAGGATGCCGTCAGGAGCAGGCCCGTCGCCTTCCATTGCATCTTTTTTCAATTCGTGCTTGTCAAGCGCGCGCGGATCTCCGGCGATAATGTGTGCGAAGAAATCGGAGACCTGGGATTCCCACTCCGGAAGAATGCCCTTCAGAGCGGCGCCCTGGTTCTGAGAAGAACTGGCGACAAAAACCTGGTTGAAGATAGCCGGGGCGACTGCTGTTACGTGCGGCACTTGACGCACTTTGGGCATCAGAGCCTCGTAGTCGGGAATGGGCGTGCGATCGATGCGCAGCAGATTGATCGCGGAAGTGGTGCCCAGGATCTTGGCCTGCACATCCTCTTTGAACCCCGTGGAGAAAGCCAGCGCAATCACCAGCGCCATCACCCCGGCGGCAATGCCCAGGACGGAAATTCCCGAGATCACCGACACCAGGGTCTGCTTGCGTTTTGCCCGAAGATATCGAAGTGCTATAAACGCTTCAAATCGCATAAACGTGAATGACGAAGCACGAAGGACGAATTACGAATTGAAACATACCCCGCAATAATGGTTGCATTGCCGGCAAGACACAAATGTTTTTTTAATTCGTCATGCGTCCTTCATACTTCGTCATTCGTTTGTTGCTTCGGGTCGAAGCAGAGGGAACAGGATGACGTCGCGAATGGACTGCGAGTTCGTAAGAACCATGGTGAGCCGGTCGATGCCGATCCCTTCCCCCGCCGTCGGCGGCATGCCGTAGCTGAGGGCGCGGACATAATCGTGATCCATGTCATGCGCCTCGGCGTCCCCCCGGTTGCGCGCCCGGAGCTGTTCTTCGAAGCGCGCCTTCTGCTCCTGCGGATCGTTCAGCTCCGAATAGGCGTTGGCGACCTCCATGCCGGCGATATAGAGTTCGAACCGTTCCACCATAGTCGGATCCTCCGGCTTGGTTTTGGAAAGCGGCGATACTTCAGCCGGATAATCGTAAATGATGGTGGGTTGAATAAGATGGTCTTCGGCAACCGTCTCGAACAGGAGGGCGAGAAGTTTCCCCGGGCCGTCCGTCTGCTCATAGTGGGCTTTGAGAGAATCGGCCAATGTCCGGAGTCTGTCCAGCGAAACCAGATCTGCTTCCGAGGGCGCAGGCGTTGAGCCGGGCCAAAATTTAAGAATCGCCTCCTTCATGGAGAGCCGCTGCCACTTATCAAAGTCAAGAAGGTGGTCGCCGTAGGGAACCTGTCTTGAGCCTGTAACCGTCTCTGCCACATGGGTGAGCAGTTCCTGCGACAGATCCATCAGGTCGTTGTAGTCGCTGTAGGCCTGGTAGAATTCGAGCATCGTGAATTCCGGATTGTGGTGCGTGGAAATCCCTTCATTCCGGAAGATGCGGCTCATCTCATAGACTCGGGAAATGCCGCCTACAATCAAGCGTTTCAGATACAGCTCCAGCGCAATTCTCATGTAGAGATCAATATCCAGCGCATTATGATGTGTGCGGAACGGGCGGGCCAAAGCCCCCCCCGCTATGGTTTGGAGGACCGGCGTTTCCACTTCAAGATACCCGCGCTCATCCAGGAAATTGCGGATTTCGCGGATGATTCGGCTGCGCTTGACAAAAACCGACCGGACATTCGGGTTGACAATCAGGTCGACATAGCGCTGGCGGAACCGCGTTTCCACGTCCGTGAGCCCATGCCATTTTTCCGGCAGCGGCAGCAGGTTTTTCGAAAGATGATAAACCTTCACCGCCGAAATGGTGAGTTCACCTGTGTGCGTGCGAAAGATGGCGCCCTCGACTCCAACGATATCGCCGAGGTCAAACAGCTTAAACAGTTCGAAGTTTTCCGGACCGACAAAATCCTTGCGGACGTAAACCTGGATGCGGTGCTCGCCGTCTGAAAGATCCATGCACC
>CAZLHW010000310.1:3715-5183 GCA_964559085.1 uncultured Acidobacteriota bacterium
TGCGGGCGAAGAGACAGAATGCGGCCGCAGACCCGAACCGTTTCCTTCCTTTCCTCCAGATCGGCAGCGCCGGCGGAATCGTATTTTGACCGGAGTTGACCCAGCGTATGCGAATAGTCGAACTTGTGTGGATAGGGATCGTATCCACGCCGTTTCAGTTCCGCCAGTTTGAAACGCCGCTGTTCCAGAATATTAGTCTGGCTTTCCATTGCTCTTTCGCCTCTTGTCCATTAATTCATTTTTAATGCTGTCCAGTATGCCGTTCACAAACTGAGCCGATTCCTGGGTCGAAAATTTCCTGGCAATATCGAGTGCCTCATTGATCACCACGGTTTCAGGCGTTTTGCCGCCGGACAGGAACTCGTAGACAGCCAACCGGAGGACATTGCGGTCCACGGCTGCCATGCGGTTCAGCCGCCAGTGTTTTGTATGCTGCTGGATGACCCTGTCGATCTCTTTCAGTTGCCCGATCGTTCCCACAAAAAGCTGATTGGCAAACTCGCGCACTTTGGGAGGATGCTCATTCATCATCCAGAAGGTGCGGAGGATTTCATCCTTGGAAATCCTGCCGATATCCAATTCATAAAGCATCTGAAGTGCGCACTCGCGCGCGGCTCTGCGGAGTCCCATGTGAACACTCGCCTGCGTAATGCTAAGAATGGCAGCGGATTACAGCTGCTTCATGAGTTGAACCATCTCGATGGCAGCCACGGCGGCATCGAATCCCTTATTCCCGGTTTTAAGGCCGGCACGATCCACCGCTTGCTCCATTGTATTGCACGTCAGAACTCCGTTAATCACCGGGATGCCGGCTTCCAGACCGATGGAGCCAAGTTCCTTGGTGACCGTGGCTGAGAGATAGTCAAAATGAGGGGTTTCTCCGCGCAGGAGCGCGCCGAGGCAGATCACCGCGTCATATTTCTGCGATAACGCCATCTTTCGAGTCACAGGCGGGATTTCAAAGCTTCCCGGAACCCAGGCGACACTGATATCGTCCTGCGAAGCCCCGTGCCGCTCCAAAGCATCCAATGCGCCTGAAAGCAGCCGGTCACTGATCAGAGAGTTGAACCGGCTGATGACAATAGCAAATCGACATCCTTTTGCGTCCAGCTTCCCCTGGATAATTCTGGCCATTGTAGTTATCCCCCAGTTTAAGGGTTCAATTCTGCTAGAGAGACCGGCGCATTACAAGCCCAATCCATAGCGCGCAGGTATATTACCCCATCCGCAATCGCCAGCGGAATCGAAGCGTCCGAAAACCTGGGTTACGGGAGAGCATCGATGAAAGCCCTGCAAGGCATGTTTGTCAAGCTAAGGAAAGCGCCGGCGCTACAGGCGTCCGCGCTGAAGGCGCGGAGCAGAGCAGCCCAGGGTGAAAGAGCCGAGCGCAGCGAGGCTCTGGAGCCCTGGGTAGTGGGCGCCATTGATTCAAGCCCCGAAAGGGGCGGTGCAGGCTGCGCCGCCCTGT
>CAZLHW010000311.1:0-5173 GCA_964559085.1 uncultured Acidobacteriota bacterium
CCCGTTCCCATCCCGAACACGGAAGTTAAGCCCTCCAGCGCCGATGGTACTGCACCGGTAACGATGTGGGAGAGTAGGTCGTCGCCGGATTAAATTTTGGAAGAGCCCCGGTTGATCCGGGGCTCTTTTTTTGCTCCATCTTTCCGAAAGCCTTGCCCAAACCTTTCTCCGATACCCCATGGGGGTACGGTATTTTTCTTTGACGGGTTCCCACCTCCTGACAGCGAATTACGCCGAACGCTTAATCCAAAAAAATCAATGGCGTTGGTAGCATTGCCTTTTCAATAATCGATCTTATTGCTGTTTTTTTAATTTAGGAACATTCATGCAGATTTTTGACTCCAATCTTTATGGGGGAACGACAATCTGTTAGTCTGACAAGCGCAGTCGATAGGGATGCGCCGTTGCAAATTTGTGGTATTCATTCCGGGATAAACCGCTAGAAAGAGGGACCAGTGCCATGACAGAAAACATTCCTGATGATGTAGAGAGTGAAAAAAATTCTGCTAGTGAAGGGGAAGCCCCTCTAGTCCTCGCTTCCGAGCTGCTTCCGAATCGGCTTCCCATCATTCCGATACGTCCCCGTCCCCTTTTCCCTGGACTTCCCATTCCATTGGAGGTTGGGGCGGAGCAGGTTCAGAGCGTCCAGCATGCCCTCGAGAGAACCTCAAAAACCATAGGCATCGTACTGGTTCGCAATCCGGAATCTGACGAATCGCCTGATAACCTCTACCGGGTCGGAGTCGCAGCAAAGATACTGCGTGTTTTCCAGGCTGAAGGTGAAAATCCCAGCATCCTTGTCAACTGTGTAGAGCGTTTTACCATTGAAGACATATCCAAAACGCAATTCGGCATGGTTGCCACTGTCCGGTACAATACGCCTGAAGCACTCCAGCCCACCGATGAAATCAAAGCCTATGCGATGGCGGTTGTTACAACGCTAAAGGAGCTGGTGAAACTCAACCCGCTTCAATCGGAAGCCATTAAGATGTTTCTCGGGCGGTCCACATTCGATGATCCGGGAAGGCTTGCCGACTTCGCCGCAAACCTGACGACGGCAAGTGGAGCGGAGCTTCAGGAAGTGCTCGAAACATTTGATGTCAGAACTCGCATTAACCGGGTCCTGACATTGCTCAAAAGAGAAGTCGAGATTTCCAAGCTTCATGTCGAAATCAACAAGCAGATCCAGGAAAAAGTATCGGGCCAGCAGAGAGAGTTCTTTCTTAAAGAGCAGCTGAAGGCTATTAAGCGGGAGCTTGGGCTTGAAAAGGAAGGGAAGACAACAGAAATCGAAAAGTTCCAGGAAAGACTGAAGGATCTGACGCTGAATGCGGAGGCCAAGAAAACAGTCGAGGAGGAGCTTGAAAAATTCCAGCTTTTGGAACCGCACTCGCCGGAATATACCGTTTCGCGGAATTATCTCGACTGGCTTACGGCATTGCCGTGGGGGAAATTCAGCGAAGATTCTTACGACGTAGAAAAAGCGAAACAGATCCTGGACCGCGATCATTACGGGCTCGAGGATGTTAAAGACCGGATCCTTGAGTTCATTGCCGTCGGCAAGTTAAAAGGCGATATATCCGGATCCATTCTATGCCTTGTCGGACCTCCGGGAGTCGGCAAGACTTCCGTTGGAAAAAGCATTGCGGACGCTTTAGGGAGACACTTCTATCGTTTTTCTCTCGGCGGTATGAGGGACGAGGCGGAGATCAAAGGGCATCGGCGTACTTACATAGGCGCTCTTCCCGGAAAATTCCTTCAGGCGATGAAAACCGTGGGCACATCCAATCCCCTAATCATGCTTGACGAGATTGACAAAATCGGCGCTTCATTTCAGGGCGATCCGGCCTCCGCCCTACTCGAGGTGCTTGATCCCGAACAAAACAGCAGTTTTCGGGATCATTATCTTGATGTCCCCTTTGATTTGTCGCATGTTCTCTTCGTCTCAACAGCCAATCAACTGGATACAATTCCAAGGCCCCTGCTGGACAGAATGGAAGTCATCCGGCTCTCGGGGTATATCAACGAAGAAAAACAGGAGATTGCGCGGCGGTACCTCATTCCCAAGACGATCAAATCGCACGGATTAAAAGACGGACAGGTGTCAATCCGCAAAGAGGCTTTGAATCTGCTTATTGAAAATTATGCCCGAGAAGCCGGGGTGCGGTCTCTCGAAAATCTCATTAAGAAAATCTCTCGAAAAGCCGTGATGGAAATAGTCCGCGATAGAGAGAAGAAGATCGTCATTCGCAAGAATGATGTGGAATCGTATCTTGGAAAACCTGTCTTTACGGCTGATGAAAAATTTAAAAACGTGCCCGGCGTTGTGACAGGCCTTGCCTGGACAAGTATGGGAGGAGCTACCCTGCAGATCGAATCCACCGCGGTGCTTTCCAAGACCAAAGGATTTAAACAGACGGGTCAGCTGGGTGCGGTGATGGTGGAGAGCGCGGAAATAGCCTATTCTTATGTGATGGCGCATCTTGAGAAATACGGGGCTCAACGGGATTTCTTTGATGAAAGATTTGTTCATATCCATGTTCCTGCGGGCGCAACTCCCAAAGATGGCCCCTCCGCAGGCATCACAAAGGCAACGGCTCTTCTCTCCATGATCCTGCAAAAACCGGTTCGCAAAGGTCTTGCGATGACGGGAGAGTTGACACTGACCGGGCAAGTGCTTCCGATTGGAGGTGTCAAAGAAAAGGTAATCGCGGCCCGGCGCGCTGGCTGCAAATTCTTGATTTTCCCGGAGGCCAATAAAAAGGATTATGAGGAATTGCCTGACTATTTGAAGAAGGGGTTTACCGTTTTCTTTGCGAGCCAGTATGATGATGTGTTTCGGTATGCGTTTGGAGGCCGCTGAGAAACGGCGACAAAAGCTGAGTCTGAAACGCTTTTTCGGGCTGCACGTTAGCTGGAAGATGCGGGGAGCCGATCGGGTTCTCCGACAAGGAGCGTGATGGCAACCATTGTCGTGAGCGGGCATTCGAGAAAGGTGGGCAAGACATCCGTGATGGCTGGCCTGATTCACGCGCTCCGGGAATATTCGTGGACAGCTGTTAAGATCTCCTCGCACCGGCACTCGGGTTTTCCTGGATTCGGGTGCGAGGGGAGCACCGATGCTTTGGAGGTCCATGAGGAGACAAAAAGGGATGGATCTTCGGATACGTCCCGTTTCCTTGCCGCCGGAGCCTGCCGGTCCTTCTGGATACAGGTTGATCCCGCTTCTTCAATGGATTCCCTGTTGCCCTTGAAGACACTTCTTCACTCCAGTTCCCATCTCATGATTGAGAGCAACTGGATATTGCGCCATCTTCAGCCGGATCTGTGCATCCTGGTGTTACGTTACGACATTAACCATTTCAAAGAGAGTGCGCGCCATGCGCTGGATTTGGCTCATGCGGTGGTTGCGGTCCATTCAAGGTTATCGCTTCCCCCCTGGGAGGGGATCTCCTCGCTCCTTGAAAAAATTCCCCGCTTTGATGCGGCCGATCCACAAAATTTACCGCCGGACTTGATCGATTTTGTGCGGCTTCGATTGCGTCGGAACGGCGCTTGCTGAGCAACTTTTTCTTGTGCGGCGCCGGACGGCTATTTGCCTCCTTCGAGGTCTCTGGCCTTCTTAAAGCAGTCAATGGATTTATCGATCTCATTCATGCTTTTGTACAGATAGCCCATTTCCTTCCAAAGCGCCGCCTGGCTTGCAGATTTCTTAAATCGGCCGAAGTTCCTCTCGATAAGCTTCACCCCCAATGGCGCCTGGCCCGAACGGAGAAACTGGTCTGTGAGATTGCGCATCTCCTTTACAAGAAGCGGTTCCTGATCCTCCGGCCATTTCAGTTCAAAGATTTTGTTGGCTTCCGATGCAGCTTTTTCGAATTCCTTCTTCTGAATCAGGAGTACCACGATTTCATGTTGCGCTTCAGCCATGCTTTTTGTTTTATCCAGAGTAACAGAGGCATCCGCCTGGAATGCCGCTGAAGCGATGGCGGGGGGGGCCGCAACAAAAATAACGGATAGGACTACAGAAACAACAATCCTGACTATAGGGGTTAGATTGCCATTTAATTTCATCGATCCTCCGACCGGAACAGATTTATGTCAAGACCGGCTCTCGCCTCTATAAAGGGATTCTCTATAGTTCCGGAACCCAACCGGAAATCATCACGAGCAAGGACACGACGTAAACTAAGGTCTGCTTGGCGCGCTTTTTCATAGCGTGCGATATATGCATCGAGGCTTTGCCGCTGAACCTGGCGATGCCAAAAATAACCGCCGGCAAGCATCGCTATGCATGCCAAAGCTGCAACTGCCGGGCGCCACCTTATCAGCAAAGGCAGATTCCAGAAAGCGGGAGCTTTCGTCCCTTCAATCCGCTTGCGCAGCCGGCTCCATGACCCGAGCGGGAGGTCCAATTCCTTGACATGAGCGGCGACAAAATCGGCTGCCTGCTGAAAGCTGCGAAATTCTTCGGAACACGAGCTGCAGCTTTCAAGATGTGATTGCACCTGAGCAGAAGCCTCCGGACCAAGCTCTCCATCCAGATATGCGGTCAGGTCTTCAACGCAACGTTTGCAGTCCATATCATACCTTCAGGTAATCTTTTACGAGTTCACGCACTACAAGGCGTGCTCTGTGAATATCTGTTTTTACGCTCGCCAAGCTGCGCCCCACAATATCCGAAATTTGTTCATAGCTCAGATTCTGTATCGCAGAAAGAACGAAAACCTCTCTATATTTTTCCGGAAGCCCCTCGATCACTTTTGATACAACCTCTTCAAGTTCCTGCGATTGAAAAGACTCGTCCGGATTTTTTCTTTTATCGATCAGCTGAACTTTTACCCTGCCGTCTTCGTCCGGCTCGTCGATCGGAACGGAAGGCGGCACTCTTGTGCGGTATTTCTGATAGACGAAATTTCGAGCAATCCGGAAAATCCACGGCTCGAATTTAGCACTGTCCTTCAATGTCCCGATCTTTTGATAAACGGCAATAAAGGTCTCTTGCGTCAGATCTTCAGCCTCCTGCGGCGAATTTACCATCCTATAGATAAAGTTCAATATCTTATGGGCAAATGCCTCATAGATCTTCTGATAGGAGCCAATATCGCCCTGCTGGGCTTTTTTGATCCAGTCTCTCAAGCTTGCCGGATCGACATTTGCTCTTTTGGGGTTC
>CAZLHW010000312.1:0-5158 GCA_964559085.1 uncultured Acidobacteriota bacterium
GCGCGGGTCGTTCTGCGGCAGGAGCGTGTGCCGGACGATGTTTTCAATCACCACAATGGCGTCGTCCACCAGGATGCCGATGGAAAAGATGAGCGAGAACAGCGTAATGCTATTGAGCGTTTACCCGTACAGGAGGAAGACCACCAGCGTCAAAGCCAAAGTTACCGGGATCGCAACGGCCACAACGCCGGATTCACGGAATCCGAGTATCAGCCAGATCAGCAGCGTGACCGATACCACCGCGATCATCATATGAAGCAGCAGCTCGTTGGATTTCTCGGAAGCCGTTTCTCCGTAATCGCGCGTGACCGTCATCTGAAGCGACGCGGGGAAGTTCCGCGCGCGAAAATGCTCCGCTTTCTCCATCACGGCTTTGGCCAGAACAACGGCATTTTTCCCCTTTCGCTTGGCAAACGTGATCGTGACTGCCGGCATCAGAGTGTTTCCGACAGAAGCGGCCGAGGGCGAAGCCGAGCCTGCCGCCGCAAGGCTCTGAGGAATCTGAATTCCTTTAATTGCCGCCGCCGGACCCGGCGAGAAGAATACATAGTCTGCCGGTTCCTCCGGCCCATCGCTTACACGGGCCACATCCCGCAGGTACACAGGCGTATTGTTTCGAATCCCCACAACCAGCGCATTCAAATCATCCGCACTGCGGAAGAACCCGTCGAGGTGTATCGACAACGCTTCGTTGCGCTCCGTAATCACACCGGCATGCGTGGCCCGGTTCTCCATTTGCAGCGCCTGATGGATCGCCGAAGCGCTGATGCCGTAGGCCGCGAGCTTTGCCGGCTCCAGTTCCACCAGCATCGTGCGCCGCTGGCCGCCAATCAGCTGGGTGGTGGAAATATCGGGTATCTGCTGCAGCTCATTCCGGAGTTCCGCCGCAGCGCGCCGGATCTGATATCCGTCCAGCTCCGCGCTCCAGAGCGTCAGCGCCAGGAAAGGAACGTCGTCAATGGAACGGGGCTTTATCAGAGGCTGCGAAGCGCCGGGCGGGATGAGATCAAAATTGGCAAACATCTTCTGGTTCAGCCGGACGATGCTCTCTTCCTCGTCTTCGCCCACATAAAAGCGGACAATGGCCATGCAGAATCCCGGACTGGAGGTCGTGTAGATGTATTCGACCCCCGGGATTTCCCACAGCAGACGCTCCATCGGTTTGGCAATCCGGGTTTCAACCTCTTTCGCGGAAGCGCCGGGAAAACTGACCATCACGTCGATCATGGGGACGATGATCTGAGGCTCTTCTTCCCGGGGAAGCATTATGACGGCCGCGATTCCCAGCGCAATGGAAGCCATAAGTATAAGGGGCGTCAGCTTGGAATGGATGAACGCGTGCGCAAGTTTCCCTGCCATTTGCGGTTTGCTCATTGTCGGATCTCCACGGGAATTCCATCCATAATGGTGTTGCTCAGGCCGGCGAGTATCTTCTCTCCAGGCTGGATTCCTGACAGAACCTCGATGCGCTCCGCGTCATAGGAAGCGATCTTTATAAGACGGAAGCGGGCTTTGGACTCGCTGTCGACCACAAACAGACCGGTGAGCTGGCCGCTTTCCCGGACCGCGGAGCGCGGAACCACGATTGCCTGGCGTGTGCCGGTCGGCACCTCAACCCTGATAAACTGGCCGTTGGGCAGTATTGCATCGCCGGGCAGATCCACTTTGAATTGGACACTGTGCGTTCCGGGATTCGCCTGCGGCACAATTTCCGTAACCCGGCCTTCCAGCGTGCCCTTGATGGCGGAGCTTTTGAGACGGACCACGGCGCCGGCTTTCAGCTGGTGCGCATGTTCCGTGGGAATGTCGGCGAGCACCTGGGGCCGCGAGGCGGATTCGAGGACCAGAAGCGTCGTTCCCGGGAAGATGGCCGCCCCGGGATCAACGAAGCGCTCGACGATGCGTCCGGCGGCCGGCGCTTTTATCTGCGTCCAGCTCATCAGGACGTCCGCCCGGCCCAGTTGCGCTTTTGCCTGCGCGATCTTGGCTTCCACTTGTTTAATGCGGTCCTGAGTCGCGGCCGCCATCGATGCGGCTGCCGCGGCCTCGGCTGCCGCGGCCTCGCGCCGCATCCGGGCCTCATCCATTTCCTGCGGGGATACGGACCTGGATTCAAAAAGCTTTTGAAAGCGCTGGAATGTCTGGCTCGCCAGTTCATTCGCGGCTTTGGCCGCCGCGAGCCTCTCTGTCGCCGCCTGCGCCGCTTTGTGCGCCTCGGAGAGAGCGGCCTGCGCCTCTTCCACCCCGGCCTGCGCCATCGCTTTCTGATTCTCCGCGTCCCGGGAGTCCAGCGTGGCTAGAATCTGATTCGCCTGAACCGGATCCCCGACGTGAACGTGAACACGGCTGACATAACCGTTGATCTGAGAGGAGAGGGCGATGCGGTCGCGCGCCTGTACGGTGCCGGGCGCCTCAAGGACGGCCGGTATCGTCTCATACTGCGCTGCCAAGACCCGGACCGGCACGGGCGTCGCATCCGAATGAGCGGAATCCGCCCGTTTTTCGCCGCAACCGAGCTGCAAAAGGAGCGCTGCAAGAAATGCAAAAATGGTTGCTTTACGTTTCATGATAGATCCCCTGGTTCTATTGCAGATTCACGGCCGGCGATGTCGGACTGAGAATGCCGGCGGCATATTCGATCTGTGCATAGCTCAGCCGGTGCCTGTAATTGGCCTCGGCCATATTGGTGCGCGCTTGGCTTCGGGCGGCTTCCGCCGAGAGCAGATCCGTCATTGTTGCCAGCCCCGCATCGTAGCGGTTGCGCAGGATGCGGAGCCCCTCCTCGCTTTGTGCTTCGGCCGCCTGAGCCGCTTTGACCTGCTGTTCCGCGGTGCGGTATTGAATGATCGCTCTCCGAATCTCAAGCGCCATGGCGGATTCCATCGCCGCGAGCTGGCGCCGCTTCTGCTCGAGGCGCTGCACCGCGGCGTCCCGTTGCGCGGCGTCGCTTCCACCCGCAAACAGGTTCCAGCGCAGGGTAACGCCGGCCGCCCAATTATTTCCGCCGTAGTCTTTCAGCGATGGATTGTCCGCTTCCCACGTGCTGTAGCCCGTGACGACCGGCAGAAACTCCTTCTGCCGCGAACGGACCGCGATTTCAGCCTGCTGCAGCTCCCGGAGAAGATTCTGGTAATCCGGACGCAGGCGTTTCTGCTCGGCGAGAAGCGTTTCCTCAGACGGAAGCTCGATGGTTGCCGCCGTCAGCGGCGCCGTTTCCCCGATGGCGCTGCCGAGCGGATTCCCCATCAGGCGGTTCAGATGCGCAACGGCATTTTCCAATTGCCCCTGCGCCTGGATCTCCTGCTGCCTAGCCAGAGAAACATAGGCGCGGCTTCGCAGCAGATCCGCTTCAACCGCAAGGCCGCTGTCGACGCGGGCCTGGGCCTGGCGCTCGATCGCCTCCGCGGAACGAACAGCCAGGCGGGCTGTCTCGAGGGCCGATCGCGCCAGGGCTGTTGAATAATAGCCGTCGTATACGGCCAGCAGCACCCGGCGCCTGTGGTCCTGATGCGCCTGATCGGCCATCTCCACTCCGAGACGCGCCTGATCGCGCCGGTCGCGCGTTCTTCCGAAATCCCAGATAGTCCCCTGGAGCGTCGCCCGCGTCTGGAGATTATCCTGCGCAGCGGGGGCGTTCAGCGCCGGGAGCGCAAAATTGTCGGCCGTGAACTTCTGCTGCGATAGCAGCGTGCCAAAAACAAACACCGGATTGTTCCCCGCGAGATACGACTGCTCGAAATCGAGACGGGGCAGGTATCCCGCTCGCGCTGCCTTGAATTCCAGCCGGGCTGCGGCCTGTCCCGGAGCATCCACGGCAAGATCGGGATTGCTTTCCAGCGCCCGCGCTATCGCCGCAGACAGCGTCAGCCGCTCCTGCGACTGGAGGGGGCCGGCGCAGAGAAACAGAGCCGTTGCCAGGGCTCCAATAGATCGAAAGAGTGAGATACGCATGGTTGCACCAACAAAATAGTTGTAGTTAGGAACTCTCAAGACGCCTTGATCAAACTCATCGCCGAGGCCAGCTTTTCGCCCCGCTTCAGCCGGCGGTAAATTACGGAATTCATGATCGAACACGCCTCCTGAATAGCCGGATCGGTGAGGCGGTACGCGATCCGCCTGCCGTCGCGGCGCGACTCCACGATTCCTCCCCGAATGAGCAACGCGATGTTTTTAGACAGAGTGACCTTTGAAATACTCAGATTGTCGATCAGGTCCGCAGCCGCCATTTCCTTGTCTCGGAGACAATTCACGATAGCCATGCGGACCGGGTGCGCCAATGCTTTGCAGATTTCGCACTGCATCTCAAATATTTTCTGCTGATCCGATTTGCTGATGTCTTTATGTTTCATAGTTAACAAGTTTCCAAAATATGAAACAATGTAACTGTAGCGAGTTTTTTTGTCAAGCGGGAAGTCTGGGGAGTTTATAGGAATTGCGAAAGAATTGCGTCCCGGCGCCTTTAGATCGCTATCGCTTTCGATCCCCGGTTCTTGTCATGCCGCAGAACCGACCGCGATTCCGATGTGCGGCTTTTGTGGTAAGGTGTTTGTGCGCATACACATAATGGGCTAATGTTTCCACGCCCTCATTCCGATACCTTTAGTCGGAGCCAGCTTGTCTATACCTGAAGCATGGGTTTGAGTACGAGTGCAAATTGGCATTCCAACGTAGTCCCACAATAAAAGCGCCCGGTTGTTTATAGAATGCGACTTGCCCGAAGGCGGGCAATGCCTCAGCTTATGAGGTATTGCGGCCGGCTGGAGTGTTGTGAACGTGCTGCACTGGTGGATTGGGATGGTTCTTTTGGAATGAAAGTTTTGATCGGATGAAACGTTCTGCGTACTGGCTTTCCGGCTTAAAATCCAGGCTGGTGATCCTTGTCGGCGCCCCCTTCCTGATCGCGGCGGCATTCCTCGGCCCGCTGCTTCAGCTTGCCTCCGACGGTTCTCCGCTGAAGCAGGCGCTGGCGATCGAGACCCTGCTGCTTGGAACCTGCCTCGCGGTTTTTTGCATCGTAGGCCGCTTTATTGTAACGCCTCTCCGGCGGCTGGAGAAAACGGTGCAGGGGATGATGGGCGGGGAGACGCCCCTTGACGGCCGGATGGAGCGGAAAGCCGAAATGGGAGCTCTTGCGGACTCCCTGAATCAACTGGCCCGC
>CAZLHW010000313.1:0-5155 GCA_964559085.1 uncultured Acidobacteriota bacterium
CAGAAAGAACGCCTCCTCACGTCTTGTCCTGGTCGGTGACGGTCCCGAAAAGGCAAACCTTGTCCGGCTTGCGCGCAGCCTCGGGATAGAAAGCCATGTGCTTTTTACAGGATTCCAACCCAATCCTCACAAATTCATTGCCCGTTCGAGTGTATTCGCATTCCCATCGCTGTTCGAAGCGCAGGGGTTGGTCCTGATTGAATCCATGGCCGTTGGCTGTCCGGTGGTAGCCTATGATTGTCCGGTAGGTCCGAGAGAGATGTTAGCGCCCGGAACCAAATCTCCCGCAGGGGAATGGAGTATGGAAGAGGCTCGGTATGGAATCCTTGTTCCCGCAGGCAATGTGGAAGCGCTGGCCGGATCCATTCTGAAGCTGTTGGGTGATTCGCAATTAAGGGAACGCTATTCATGCATCGGCAGAGAGCGGGCCGCGCATTTTAGTGCGGAAGAGATGGCCAAAAAATATCTGGCTGTCATGAGCGCCGTTCTTGGGGGATAAGCCGGGTCTGTCCAGGAGCGTGTCCGAGAATTAGGATATGTCGCGCGCAAGCCCCTTGCGCCCAAAGGGTTCCTGCGTCGCGCCGCCTCGCATCTGCCCACGCGGCGCACGGAACGCGGCGCATCCTATTCTCGGACACGCTCCTGGAACCGGCTGTGGTACTCTGTGTCCATGAACCTGGAATTCCTGGAGTTGGAGCGGCGGATTGTGGAGTGCCGCCGATGCCCGCGATTGGTGGAGTGGCGGGAGGCGGTGGCGCGGAGGAAGACCCGGCGATTCAGAACACAGCACTATTGGGGCCGCCCCGTGCCGGCATTCGGCAGCCCGGATGCGGCGCTGGTCATTATCGGATTGGCTCCGGCCGCACATGGAGGCAACCGCACAGGTCGCATTTTTACAGGGGACAGCAGCGGCGACTGGCTCTATGAGGCGCTGTACCGTTTTGGATTTGCCAATCAGCCGACTTCGGTAAGCAGGGATGACGGGCTGCGCGTCCGTAATTGCCTGATCACGGCCGTAGTTCGCTGTGCTCCACCCGACAACAAGCCTCTGCCGGAAGAGGTGGCCCGCTGCCGGGACTACGTTTGCCGCGAGCTGCAGCTGGCATCGCGAAAACGCGTGGTGGTTGCATTGGGCCGGATCGCCTTTGAGGCGTTTCTCAAAACACGCCTCATCGCCGGAGAGCCGCCGCTCCAGGTGAAACCGGTGTTCCATCACGGTGGGGAGTGGGAATTGCCCGGCAAAATAACGCTGCTTGCCTCCTATCATCCAAGCCGGCAGAATACGCAGACCGGGAAGCTGACACGATCGATGTTTTATCAAATTTTTGATCGCGCCCGCAGCCTTTTACCCGGCGATCGGTAGAGCCTGTTTGATTTCTGCAACGATGGCGTCGGCCGCGGAAACCGGGTCTGGAGACTGGAGGATGGGGCGGCCTACGACGATGTAGTCAGCGCCGGAACGGATGGCTTCTCCGGGAGTTGCGATTCTGGACTGGTCCTGCTGTGCGGACCCGGCGGGACGAATGCCCGGAATCACAAGCTTCATGGCTCCCTCAAATTTCCGGCGCAGCATCGGCAGTTCTTTGGTCGAGGCGACGAGTCCGCCGATTCCTGAGTCATAAGCCATTGAAGCCAGCCGCGCGACCCAGTCCTCGATGGAACTTCCAACGCCCAATGCATGCACATCGTCCGCGGACAAACTCGTGAGAGCAGTCACCGCCAGCAAAAGAGGCGCCTTATCGGAGGACTGAGCCTCCTGTGCTGCGACGGCCAGCATGCCGGGACCTCCGGAAGCGTGCAGCGTCAACATGTCTACGCCGAGGCTGCAGGCGGAGCGGACCGCGCCGCGCACTGTGTTTGGAATGTCGTGCAGCTTTAAATCCAGAAAAACCTTTTCTCCACGATCCCGGATTTCTTCAACCAGGCGCGGACCTTCGCGGGTGAAAATCTCCAGCCCGACCTTGAAGAAGCCCGCGTGTCCGGCCAGCTGATCCACGGCGCGAAGCGCGGCCGCGCGGTCGGCAACATCCAACGCTACGATGAGTTTTGTGCGGGCGTCATTCATAGTCGCGATAACTCCCGATGATTTCGTTGATATCTTCGATGCAGCGGGACCGGCAGTATTCCTGAAGCCCGGCGGCGATATGCTGCGACGCGTCCGGCCGGTAGAAATTCGCCGTGCCGACCTGGATGGCCCGCGCACCCGCTATAAGAAATTCGAGCGCGTCCCGGCTTGTGGCGATTCCGCCGATGCCGATAACGGGTATCTTCACCGCCTGGCAGACCTCCCATACCAGTCTGAGCGCGATGGGCTTGATGGCCGGTCCGGAAAGGCCTCCGGTCCGAAAGCGCAGTCTGGGCCGCCGCTTTTCAACATCAATCGCCATGCCGATGAAGGTATTGACGACGGAAAGTGCATCCGCGCCGGCATCCTCGCAGGCGCGGGCGAATTCGCGGATATCGGTGACGTTGGGTGAAAGTTTGACCCACAGCGGCAGGCGCGGCGAAGCCTTTTTGGTTTCGGCCGTTATCCTGAATGTGTCGCGCGGATCCTTGTTGTAATGAAAGCCGCCCTTGCTGACATTGGGGCAGGAAATATTTAGTTCCAGCGCTTTGATGCCGGGAGAATCATTGAGGAATCGCGCAACTTCCAGGTATTCATCCAGCTCGAAACCAACAATGTTGACGATAATGTTGGTGTCGAAATTTCTCAACGCCGGCAGTTTCTTTGTGACGAATTCAGCCGCGCCTATGTTCTGCCAGCCGATCGCATTGAGCATTCCGGAAGCCGTTTCATAAATTCTGGGCGGCGGATTCCCTTTGATCGGTTTCATCGAGAGGCCTTTGACGACGATGCCGCCGATGGAGGCGAGGTCCATCAAGTCTGCAAATTCAAGTCCATAGCCAAAGGTGCCGCTTGCCGTCAGGACGGGATTTTTAAAGCGGACTCCGGCGATGTCTACGGCCATACGGGGAGTTCGGATTGCGGCCATCCCATTTTTTGTGTCTTTCATCAGCTTCTCCCCGATAGTTATTTCGCTCCCGCCATCGGCACTGCAGAACCGATTCCGATAGCGATTCCGAAACCGATTATACGGGTATTGTATCCCAATCAATCAGGCGGCTGTTCATGACGGGGCCGTCCTGGCAGACGCGCAGGAACTGCTCCTCACCCTGGTGGTCGCGGCTGCGGACAACACAACCCAGGCAGGCGCCGAGCGCGCAGCCCATTCTTGCCTCCAGGCTGACTTCGCACTGCAGGTTGTTCTGCGCGGCAAGCAGGTGCGCCGCCTTCATCATACCCCAGGGACCGCAGGCGTACACGCGGACGTTTTTTCGGGCATGCATTTTCAGGAATTCCGCCGCGGGCCGGGTGATAAGTCCGCGCTCTCCGAAAGAACCGTCTTCGGTGGTATAAAAGGTTTCCATGCCAAGACGTTCGAAGCTTTCCCGAAGCACAAGATCCGCGACGCCGGCGCCGCCATAGAAAAGCACCGGTTTGACGTGTTGAGCCAGCAGACTTTGCGCCAGCAGGAAGAGCGGCGCGATGCCCACGCCGCCCGCAATCAGGCACGCGAGCTCGGTTCGGTTGCGCATGTCGGCCGAGATCTGGAAACCGCGGCCCTGCGGGCCAAGACAATCGAGCATCTGTCCCGGCTTCGCGTTGACGAGCCGGTGGGTTCCGGCGCCGACATCTTTTACCAGCAGCTCCAGTCCGTCCGGCTTCCCGCTGCGCATCTGGCGGTGGATATTGAAGATTGTAAAGGGACGGCGAAGGAGCGGATTGTCGTCCGGATCCTCCACGCACTTCAGCATAATGAATTGTCCGGGACGCACCAGGCGAGCCTGCTCGGGTGTGTGGATCGTAAGCAGATAGTTCCTCGCGCCCAGATCTCTGATTTCTTTTATCTTAACTTTCTTATCCAGCATGCGAGATCAGTATAGGTCCTTACTAGCCGTTTGCAACGCATTTTTCCATGTGATATCATCGCCGCGCATTCGTCGATAAAGCGCCTTGCAGTGCGCGGAAAAATCATGAAAAAGGCAAAAGGCAAGCTTGTGATGTCGGCCGAAGAAATTGACCTCGCGCTCGCGAGGATGTCGGCTGAAATAGTTGAAAAGCTGAGTCCCCAGGAGGAATTCGCTATCATAGGAATCCGGCGCCGGGGAGTGCATCTGGCCAAGCGGCTGTGCAGAAGGATCGAGGCGATCGTCAAACGCAGTATTCCGTTCGGGATCCTGGATATCACCCTGTATCGGGACGACCTGACCGCGGTCAGCAACCGCCCGATGCTGCGTGAGACTTTGATCGATTTTGACATTGAGAACCGGAGCCTGGTGCTGGTGGATGATGTCTTGTACACCGGCCGGACGATCCGTGCCGCTTTGGACGGCATCGTCGATCTGGGGCGCCCCAGGCGGGTCCAGCTCGCGGTTTTGATCGATCGCGGGCTTCGTGAACTCCCGATTCAGGCTGATTATGTGGGCAAACACATTCCGACGACGGAAGAGGAATCCATCGAAGTCCGCCTGGAAGAAGAAGATCAGGAAGAGCGCGTCGTCCTGCTCAAACGGCCGCATCCGGAATCCGCGGCCGGCAAATCGGAGAAATAGGACGCACTCGGGAATACCCGTGAAGCGGAGAGAGGGGAGGCTGTGAAGAAAATTTCAAACGGCGATTCCCGCTCCGGATTAATGAATCTCATTCTGCGGCCTGCAGTCCGTCCGACTGCGGCTTTGCCGCGCTAGGCAAGCGCCATGGCATCCCTTAGCCACAAAGACCTGTTGAGCATCGAGCAGCTTTCGGTTGATGAAATAACCCTTATTCTTGACACTGCCGAAGCGCTGAGAGAGGTTTCTTCCAGAGCGGTGAAGAAGGTTCCGACGCTCCGGGGCAAAACGGTCATCAACCTGTTTTTCGAGCCTTCCACGCGGACGCGCTCCTCATTCGAAGTGGCGGAGAAGAGGTTAAGCGCCGATATCCTGAATTTTTCCGCGTCCACCAGCAGCGTCACCAAGGGGGAGACCCTTCTGGATACGGCTTACAACCTTGAAGCCATGGCGCCGGACATCATTGTGATCCGCCACGAGGCGGCAGGAGCTCCCCCCCTGCTTGGGCGGGAGTGCCGGGCTTCCAGCATCAATGCGGGAGATG
>CAZLHW010000314.1:0-5155 GCA_964559085.1 uncultured Acidobacteriota bacterium
GGACTCTCACCCACTGAAAATCCAAACCTTTCACAACGCACGCCCTGAAGGGGCGAAACAAGCTACTCCGCCCTTTCAGGGCTTTTTATTCAACTACAATACCCAGGCTTCCGGATGCTCCGCATCCTCCACCCTGGGCTGTACTGCTGGGCGCTTTCAGCGCCTATTAAAAATCCGTGTAATCCGCGGCTAATTCAATCCACGTACGCATAACAGGCACCGCTGCCTGGGCGGCTTCCTCTCCTGCGCGGATCATATCCGCGGCATGCTCGAAAGCATCATATTTATACGGACTGACATCCGGCTCGATGATCAGATCCGCCGCCTTTTTCCACCGGTCGCTCGTCATCTCCTGGGCAATCGCAAAACATTGCCCGATGACATCGAATAGATGCCGAGGTTCCCCGCCGTTTGTCCATCGTCCCCTCAAGTGCACCGCAAGCACCTTCTTCGCGCCCATCAGCCTTACCGGCTGTGTGGGAACCGTGTGCGACAGCATCCCGTCAATCAGGTAATGGCCTCCAATCTTGACCGGGTGAAACATTCCCGGATAAGCGCAACTGGCGCGCACAGGATCCGCCAGCGGCCCGGAGCTGATCAACACCCCTTCCCCCGTGGCAAAATTTGTCGCAGTGACCGTCAGCGGGATGCGCAATTCCTCGAAGGTTCGGACTTTGAGCAGTCTGTTGAGGAAGCCGATCATGCGCTGGTTGCTGGCAAATCCGTAGCGGGAGAGCGTCCAGCGGGCAATGTGCTTGAAGCGCACATGGGCGGAGATTTGCTCCAGCTCTTCGGTGGAGACGCCGCTGCAATACGCGGCACCGATGAGGGCGCCCACGCTTGTGCCGGCAATGCATTGAATGGGAATTCCCTCCCGTTCGAGAACCTTCAGCACGCCGATATGAGCGATCCCGCGCGCAAATCCCCCGCCCAGAGCCAGCCCGATTCCGGCGGCCGAACACACGGGGCCGGAGCCGCGCCTCTGATCGAGTCGGCATCCAATCTCTCCGCCTGATTCCCCAACTTCGCTCCACCTTTTCACCGATAACCCCAACATCAATCTCGGATCTCGCAGACTTCACGCGTCGCTGAGCCGCGAAGCCGGCGAAAGATAGATAGCCGGGGGTGAACCGAGCTGCCGATGGCAGCGAGGAGAACCCCCGGTAGCGGGCAGCAGGCTAAAGAGCCCGAAACGGGCGAAAGATACCTCAATCCGGTTTCATTCTGTGTCGCCCGTCCCGGGCTTTCTTACCTTATTCATCAAATCTCCAGGCTGCGCCCGGAGCTATCTATCCAGCGGCCCTTCAGGCCGACATTCAGGCGACGCCTGACCCTTATAATCCCATCTATTATTCTTATCGACGCAGGCAGGCAAATTAAGAAGCGGTTTGCCGCTTCACCTTAAAAATTCCGCGGAGAGGCTTGGGTTTATTTTGGCGACTTCCTTGATCATTGTATCGAATTTTCCCATAAACGGCGTTCTCAAACCATGGTAATAGGTAGCCGGCCCGATCGGTTCGAAGAGTATGCCCACTCGTTTCAGCAGCAGATATAACCCTTTCGCCATAACGGCCAGGATGCATTGATTGTTCCTCTCGCGGCTTTCCTTATAAATGCATTTATAAAGCCCAAGGACTATGTCGTTGCTCATTTTTCGGTTGCCGCTGAACATGCTGTCGATAGCGCTATCCTCGACTACTTTGCCGTCGAGATAAACCGAATCGGTAGCTCTCCTTCTATAATCCTTGCTTACCGCCAGCCTGGATATTTCTCCGAAACGATGCCGGTCAAAGGCTGATAAATCGGCATCAATCGTACAGTGCTTCTCGATCGGGAATCCCTTATCGGAGCAGCAGATCATGCGGATTGTGCCGATGATGCCGTCCTGATCTCTGCGCTTCACCACAAAATGGACGGAATGTGCGTCGAACTCGTCCTTTTCGATTCCGCCCGGATGGTCTTCCTTCTTTTCGAATCCCCACTCTTCGACATAAACCTTGTACCGCAATTTATAGACTTCGTCGAGGAGGCTGCTGCCCTGGGGCACCTTGATAAACTCGAATAATCCGGGGGAAGGATCGTCCATAACCTTGTCTCCCAAAACGCCTGCGATGGATTCTACCAAACAGATAGCATCATCACTGAATCGCCCTTACAGGGCTTTATTATTGCTCCGCTTTCCCCAGGGCTCCAGAGCCTCGCTCTGCTCGGCCCTTTCACCTTGGGCTGCTCTGCCCGGCGCTTTCAGCGCCAAAATTGCCAACCACCAGCCGGCGTTTCAGCGCCGTCTGGAATGCCCAAGGAAGCGCTGTTAGCGCTTACATCTTAAGTGCGCCTACCGCGGAATCCTGTCGAAACCACCCAAAGTGCTTGCTGCCGCAAATCGCCGGCGCAAGCACCGCAGGTGCGCGGCAGATTAGCCCAGGGTGGAGGCGTCCGCGAAGCGGACGGAACCCTGGGTATAAAGTGCGCTCCGAAAAAACCCTGCAATGGCGATGCAGCCTCCGTTTTTCGCCTTACCTAATAATATAGACCCAGATTGAATAGGACGTGAGATTTATTTTGCCTCGACGCTACAGCCAATTAAACGGCAATCCGAGCAAATTATCATCATACAGGCGCGGCGTATGGTCATTGTTTATCACGATTCCGATCCGCGCCTTATACTCCCGCACGAAATCGCGCAATCCCCGCAGATCGCGTTCTGCCACAGAGGACGCATACTTTATCTCCACCGCAACGAGGCCAAAATCTCCCTCCAACACGAGGTCCACTTCGGCGCCACCGCCTGTGCGGTAATAGGAATACTGGTATCCCGTACCAAGCGCGTTTAGCTGGCGGACTATCTCTTCAACAACCATCCCCTCCCACGACGCACCCATCTGCGGATGGCTCAACAGAGCTTCCGCATCGGGAATGTGCAAAAGAGCGTGCAGAAGCCCGCTATCGCGCAGATATCCGCGCGGGTGCTTTGACAGGCGCTTCGTGGTGTCTCGAGCAAAGGCCGGAATGCGCCGCCACAGGAATGTGCCGTGTGCGATATCAAAATAATCCCGCGCCGTCGGCTGGGAAACGGCAAGGGCCCGCGCTACTTCCGCAAAGATCAACACTTTCCCCGATAATCCGCCAAGCATCTCCACAAACCGGCGAAACCGCACATCATCCAATCCGGGGAACAAGCGTTTGACATCGCGATAGAGGTATGTCTGAAGATACTGCTCCGTCCAATGCTTGCGGTACTCCTCTCCGGGATTCAGCCAGGGTTCGGGAAATCCGCCGCGAAACCAGAAATCATGCGCCAGGCGAATATCTCCGCGAGGCTTCAATCCTTCAATCAGGTCCGCAGGCATGGCCTTCCGGTCCTGCAAACGATGAACCCATGAATCACATCCCGATGTCTCGGATACCTCTTCCCAGGAAAAGGGCGCCAGTTCAATAACGCCAACACGGCCGGCAAGGCTTTCGGAAATCGATCGCATCAATTCCGGAGAACTGGAGCCGCTGATCACGAATCGGCCCTTCTCTGCCCGTGCGTCGTCTATAGCCACCCGCAAGGCTGAAAACACCTCGGGGAGCAATTGCGCTTCATCAATCGCCACATGCCGGGGATACAGTCGAAAAAAAGAGTCCGGATCGCGCGAAACGATTTCGAAATCCGCGCGCCGCTCCATGTCAAAGTGTTTCCAGTCATCCTTGAGGGTGCGTATCAGTGTTGTTTTTCCACATTGGCGCACACCGATCACAGCGACACATGGAAACATCCGCAGGTACGATTGCATTAACGTTTCATACGCCCGCTTCATACCATGTATTATCAAACCATAGATTTGATTTTGCAACTCTCAAGCTCAGTTCTTTATGATCCGTGCCCATCTGTGCAAATCCGCGGATAATTAGTATCTGTCGCGAAACCCGAACTCACGGCCCGGAGGGCCGACAGAGGATAGCCGAGGGTGAGTGGAACGCCCCCCGGTATGCGATACAATTAACATGAGTCCTGAAAGGGCGACAGAAAGAAAGCCCTTGAAACAATTACCTTTCGCCCCTGTCGGGGCTCTCGCATTATCCAATATCTTACCCCCGGGTTCGCTTTGCTCAATCGGGGCTATTTTCCACCGCTCCTTCGGAGCTCGTCATAAAGGCATTAGTTTCGCGACAGAAATTAATTTTTTGCTGTTTGGCGATGAAAAGGCGTTGACTCTCCTAATACATTCCGAATAACCTTCAGTTTCATAAGCGAAAGTTCCCATGAGACCGTGACCAGAATCACACGTTTCGGCTTCCACATTATTCTAGAGTGCTGTAGTTAGGAGTTTTTTATGCTTTACCCCCAGGCAAATGAAAACCGACCGTTGCCTCCGACTAAGGAAGCCTTGCTCTGCGACTCCTATCACCGCTGGTTTGATGTTGTACCGGCAAACACCCCGGAACTCCGGGAACAGGCCTATCGCCTGCGCTACCAGGTTTACTGCCGGGAGCATCAATACGAGACGCCCGACGAGCACCCGCAGCAGATGGAAACCGACGAATTTGACAGCCGATCGATCCACAGTCTGGTGCTGGATCGCGCCAGCGGCACGGCAACAGGAACGGTTCGGCTCATACTTCCCACCCTTGAGGGAAAGGCATGCCTTCCCATTCTGCGCATCTGCAATTGTCATTTGCCCGAAAATTTTTGCATGTCGACGGCAGCCGAAATCTCGCGTTTTGCCGTTTCAAAAGAGATGAGAAAAAGGGCAAGCGAAGGCTGTCCCGCGGAATTGAAATGCGCCGTAGTGCTCGGTTTGATGAAGGCGATCGTACAGATGAGTTTCGAATACGGTATTGAGGATTGGCTCGCGGTGATGGAACCATCGCTGCTCCGGCTCCTGCATCGATTCGGCGTGCATTTCATGCCGATTGCTCCCCTGGTTGAATATCATGGTATGCGGCAACCTTGCCGCGCGAACGTCGCCACACTCCTGGATGCAGTCCGGGGGGAGCATTGACCTTTGGGAATTCGTCACCGAGTCCGGCCGCTTCGAGGCCAATAAAGAGCTGGCCGCCGGCTATTCCGTATAGCAATTTCAATCTGGCCCGCCCTTCCCGGGCTGTCATTCATCATTTCCCGAATCTCCGGGCTGCGCCCGGAGCTATCTTTCTTGCGGCCCTCCGG
>CAZLHW010000315.1:0-5129 GCA_964559085.1 uncultured Acidobacteriota bacterium
TCTGGATCAAAGAAATCAAATCGAGGGAAAGATCGGTCGTCGTTTTCGGCCGGCCGGGACAGTTTCTGGAACATTCCGTTTCCAGAACTGGGATCCTCGACGGTGGAAATGAATTCCACAGCAGGTATTTCAACCGCAAATCCGGCGTTTGGCTGTAAAATGCCTTGCACCCTCTTCGGCAAAAACTCGAATCGTGAGGCGAGACCATGGCAGACATTGCAGGCAGCAACGGACAGAGAACGGAATTCAAGGCTGTCGGGCGAGCCAATGTGCCCGGAAGGTTGTCGTATACGATTGCTACGGGAAGAGCCAAATACGGCAATGATGTCGTTGTCCCGGATATGCTCCATGCGAAATTCCTCAGAAGCCCGTATGGTCGGGTCAAAATAAAAAGCATGGATATCAGCCGGGCGAAGGCGCTGGAAGGCGTCGTCGATATTGTTACCTGGGACGATCCGGATGTTACTTCTATTAACGATGCCCTCATTCATCCGCCGGTCCACACCATGGCCGGAATCCACGGCCCTCTGATTCCGGGCGAAGCAGAGACGGAAGACGAGGAAATTGGTGCCGTCGTTGTCGCGGTGACTCCGGAAATCTGCGAGGAGGCACTAAGACGAATCCAGGTGGAATGGGAAGTGTTACCCGGCATTGTGGACTGCCTGGATGGTCTGAAGCCGGATGCCCCGATCATCAAACACGATCCCAAAGGTCTGGCGTCCAATTACGCCACAGGAGACGTGGAAGCCGGGTTCCGCGAAGCGGACCGGATTATCGAATTCGACTGGTCTCACTCCCGCACGGCGTCTCATATTCCGAACCCAAACGGAAGCGTTTCCTGGTGGGCGCAGGATCCGTGGGGTGCGGAGGGCCCCTCGCTATACATTGAGGGCGTCAGCCCCACATGGGGCGCATTCCAGTTGCTGCCGTTATACAACCTCACATTTGACAAACTGCACCGCCTTACCCTGTTCCAGGGGGGAAAATACTGCGACTGGATCATCCGGCGGGCCCAGCTGATCACCCCCCTGCTGGCAAGAAGAACCGGGAAGCCCGTCCGCTGCATGAATGAAAGGCGGAATGATTATTACCCTGCCAATCCGCAGCGGTACTCTCATGTAAAAATCGGATTCAAGCAGGACGGCACCATTACGGCCGTTGAGGAAAGCACCATCGCCGATGAGGGAGCTCCGGAGGAAGCGGCTTCTGTCATGGGAGGATTTGAGGCCCGCTTCAGCCCCTTTAACACAACGCGATGCTTGAATCAGAAGAGCCGGTATCAGGGAGTGTATACCAATTCCGGCCGCAATACCCTCAGCCAGACTTCACCCTTTAATTGGGACTCGATGACCATCGCCGAGCAGATCATCGCGGAAAGCCTCGGCATGGATCCGACCGATGTTGCACTAAAAAACGTTCACGGACCTTCATCCCAGACGGATCCCGGGATCCCGCCCAGTCTGCAGCTGTGCATCGAGCAGGGCAAAAAGGCCATGCAATGGAACTGGCATCCGGCAGGCACGCGAAGGCTTCCGGACGGCAGAATGCACGGGTTGAGTTTCCGGTACGCGCTATCGCCGCGGCACGCCAATCAGCCGTACACCGCGACGGTGACCATTCAAGCGGATAATAAGGTCTATGTTCCCCTCAAGGGGCCCTGGGCCGGCTATTACGGCGCCGACGCCTGCGCTCTCGTTGTGGCCGAAGAGATGGGCGCCAAGATCGAGGACGTGATTCTTCTGTACGACCCCAAGGCGCTCTTTACTCCCGTGGGCGGCGGAAGCGACGGCACTACGGCATCCGCCTGGGTTGTTAAAGAAGCCGCCGTTGCCTGCAAAAAGCTGCTGCTGGAACTGGCGGCTCCCAAGTTCAATGCAAAGCCGGAGGATCTGGACACAAAGGATACGCGGGTCTACCTGAAGTCCGATCCCGCCAAATCCTTCCCGTTCGGAAAGTTCATTGCCGAGGACGGATTCGGGGATCACGAGCTGGATATTGCCGCGACTTACTTTGGAAGGCCGCCGCTAACGACCTGGATGCAGGGCGGGAAAATTCTTGACGTGATGAACGCCAGTTTCTGCGAAGTGGCCGTGGACACGGAAACCGGAGGCGTGGAAGTGACCAAATATGTGGTTGTCTGCGATCCGGGGAAGGTGCTGCGAATGACGTCCTTTGAGGGGCAGCTGCACCAGGCGATGTTCTTCAGTCACGGCGGAGGATTGTCTGAGGAGTTTATTTACGACAAGGCTTCCGGCGTGAAACTCAGCACAAACATGTTCGAATACAATAAAACCACAATCCTGGATCTGGGACCGATCGAAACATACGCCGTCGAGACCCGGAGCGGGAACGCCTGTTATGGAGCGTCGGGCATCAGTCACTGCATGGCCGCGCCTTTGCTCCCCGTATGCGCGGTAGCCAACGCCATAGGCAAGTGGATTGCTCCGCCCGTAACGCCGGACAAAATTTTAAGAGCTCTGGGCAAGGGCTGAAATCGGTTGTCGGCTATTCGTGAATGATTCTTTGTTCAATGAGAAATAACCAACAAGCAGACCTAATCAAAACAGAGCAGGAAGCCGAAATCGCCACGCTCAGGCTGCCGACTCATTCCGAGCACTGCATTACGGTGCTGCAGGGCAGGGACTTGCAGCGCAGGCTGCAATCCGCCGTGAAGAAGCAGAATGCCGTTATTCTGAGCCAGTATGTTTTCGCCGCAAGCCCGCCCGGTTCAGAATCCGCCGAAAAGAGCGGGATTCCTGAATGGCCCGTGGTCCGGCTCCATAGCGACGCCTGCAGAGGCGGCGGTCCCTATTCCATGCAGGTCGCGGCGCTCTCCGGAATCAGCCCGATGGCCGTTCGTTCCGGCGGACGCACCCTCGGATTTGTTTATGAAAACGCTGTTGCCCGCTATTGCCGCTTATGCGGGCTGCAACCTGCAGACCGGGCCCGGTCGCGCACCGCACAAACACGGTCTGTTTTCGAAATTGCAGCCGATCTGCTTGCACGGCACCAATTCCGCTTCAGGGAAATCGTGCGCGCCTGGATATTCCTTGACAGCCTGCTCGAATGGTACGAGGACTTCAACGCGGTCCGCACTGAGTTTTTCAGCGAGACCGGAATTATCGGCCGCACGCTTCCTGCCAGCACGGGGATCGGGGCCCGAAATCCCCTGGGTGCGGCCATAACCATGGATGTTTTCGCCGTACAAACGAAAAGCGCCGATTTGACGGTGAAGGCAGTCGAATCCCCGCTTCAGAATCCGCCCATGGATTATGGAAGCGCTTTCAGCCGCGCCGTTGAAATCGGGAGTCCGACGCATCGGTCCCTGCTGCTTTCCGGGACCGCGAGCATCGCGCGCGACGGAAAGACTCTTTATCCGGGCGAGCCGGAAAAACAGATTCGGTTTACGATGGACGTTGTAAAAGCGCTCCTTGAATCCCGGCGAATGCAGTGGAGCGATCTGATGCGCGGGATTGCCTATTTCAAAGACATGGATCTTCTGCCGCTTTTCAGGCGGGTGGCCGCCGAGCTTAAAATCCCGCCCTTCCCTCTTGCCGTCGCACATGCCTCAATCTGCCGCGCGGATCTGTTCTTTGAGATCGAAGCGGATGCGGTGCGGGTTTGATTCGCGCAGAATCCGTCAGCTCGCTTCCAAATGCCGCGCATAGGTGCCCAGAGCGAGCAGAGGGAAATAATCTTTATAAAGGTGGTATCGCAAATAAAAAACTCTTGGGAACCCGGTGCCGGTTGTGATGGATTCCTCCCAGGTCCCGTCGGCGCGCTGATGATCGCGGAGCCAGCGGATGCCGTCACTCACGGCCGCGCCGGAGGCTTCGCCCGCGGCAATCAATCCCAGAACGGCCCATGCAGTCTGGGAAGGGGTGCTATCCGCTCTTTCATACCGCTCCGTCTCGTACCCCAGGCAGCTTTCTCCCCATCCTCCATCCGGATTCTGCACTTCCCGGAGCCACCGGGCTCCATGGGCGATGGCGTTCTTCGCCTCCGGTGCGCCGGTGGCGGCAAGTCCTCGAATGGCAAGAAACGTGCCGTAGATATAATTGACGCCCCAACGGCCATACCAGCTTCCGTTAGCTTCCTGACGCTTCAGCAGAAACTCGATACCGCGCGCTATAGCCGGATCCTTGTATTGGAAACCGCGACGGCACAGGCTTTCCAGGGTGCGGCCGGTGATATCCGCGCAGGTCGGATCCAGCATGGCGTTGTGATCGGCGAAAGGGACCTTATTCAGGATTTGCCAGTTGTTATCCACATCAAACGCCGCCCAGCCGCCGTCGGAACTCTGCATCCCCAACAACCATTGAATTGCCCGCTTTTCGACGCGCGCCTGCTTTTCGGGATCGCTCGCCTTGGCGTGAAGAAGCGTGAGAAGAACCATGGCCGTATCATCAATGTCCGGGTAAAACTCGTTGGCGAATTCAAAAGCCCAGCCGGAAGGCGTCAGGTTGGGGCGTTTGGCGGCCCAGTCCCCTTTGCGGCGGATTTCTTTTGAGAGGAGCCAGTCTGCAGCGGCAGTCATTTTTGCGCTGTCGGCTTGCCCGAGTTCGCCCAATGTGAACGCCGCAATGGCGGTGTCCCAGACCGGGGATTTGCAGGGCTGGAAAATGAGACTCTCTTCCCCTTCCAGCATCAGGTCGTCAAACTGCCGAATCGCCAATTGAAGATCCGGGTGGTCGCGCTCATAGCCCAGCGCGTCCATAGCCATAATGGAGTACATCATGGATGGATAGATGGCGCCTAATCCTTCGCTGAACTGCAGCCTGTCCATCATCCAATGCTCGGCTTCACGGATGGCGCGCTCGCGGATTTTTTTAACGCTTTTGCGCTCCCACCGCTTGAAGAGTTTGTCCGCTTTTATAAAAAGGTTTGCGATTCTGTCCCGGCGGTGCAGCGCAAGTTTCCGGTTGGGATGCATCAGCTCGTCGATTCTCAACCCGCTGGGAGTAGGTCTGGTTATTCCGGTCGCCTGCACAATAGACAGGGGAACAATGATCGTGCGTGTCCAGGAGGACATCTCGTACAGCAGGTTTCCGGGAATGATCATAATCTCGGGAGGAATGGTGGGGCAGTATTTCCTCGGGAAGAGATTGAAAAGGCTGTAATTGATTTTC
>CAZLHW010000316.1:0-5111 GCA_964559085.1 uncultured Acidobacteriota bacterium
GTGTCGCGGACCTCATCACTTATCGCGCGGATACAGCAAATGGGAACTTTTTTCGCCGCAGCAACACGCGCCAGCGCCGCTGTTTCCATATCCACAATCGAAGCTTGAAATCGATCATACAGCAGCTTTTTGTGCACCGGGTCTCCCACCACATAGGATGAAGTCAGAGCGTCGCCGACGTCTGCGCGCAATCCTTTTGCCCGCGCCAGTCCGGCAAGCTCTTCGGGCCGCGTCAATTCATAGGCGCCGTCCATGCGGACGCTCTCCCATGTCGGATTCGTTTTATCCAGGCTGAAAGCAAACGCCCTTCGAACCGCGACCAGATCGCCCAATTTCAGATCAGGCGCAAGCGCGCCCGCATAGCCGATAATCAGGATATGAGTCACCGTTACGGCATGGAGCGCCGCTTCAAGACTTGCCGCCGAACGCTGCGGCCCGACACCGGTCCTGAGAAAAAAAATCAGCCGGTCATTTCTCTCAGCCTGCCGCAGGCTTATGCTTCGGTGCGCAATGGTCTTCAGGTCGCGGCAAAGCGCGGTGGCCGTCTTCAGCTCCTCTCCCATGGCAGCGGCTATCAGGAACATAGGAATCCAAGCATAGGGCGAGGCGCTTTCCGAGTAAAGGGGATCGGCATAAATCTTTTCTCCAATAGCGGGACTTTTCGACAGGGCCCGGCGCCATAACAGGAAAAAGCCGAGTGCCGCATTCTTCCACTTCTCCGGATTAATAAGAGGATACTGTTGTACGGGAAGAGGTTGTTCCGATATATTTTCGAGCGGTGATGAAACTTTTGCTCCAATCTCCGACTCCTCCCGTTTCGAAGGAACGGTCTTCTCGATGCGTTCCAGGGGACGCACTCAGGAACGACGGGGTACCCGGAAAATGATTGCTTGCGCACTGGCCTTCCTAATGCTCCTATCCGGATTTCAGCCGGATGACGGAATTCAGGATGCGATTGCTCTTTATGAAAGAGGCCGATTCAGCCAAGCCGCCGGCGCATTTAAAAATTTGGCAGAGGCCTCGCCGAAAGATCCTGAAGTAAGGATCTGGCTGGGAAAAACCTACCTTAAATTACGCGAGTGGGACAAGGCCGTTGAAGCCATGGAGAAGGCAGTGCAGTTGCAACCTGCCAATGCGCGCTATCATCTCTGGCTGGGACGCGCCTGCGGAGAAAAAGCGTCGAACGTGGCTTTTTTCAGGGCTCTCGGCTGGGCCCGCCGTGTTGTAAAGGAATTCGAGACGGCGCGCGCTCTGGCGCCCGAAGACATTGATGTGCGTTTCGATCTGCTTGAGTTCTACCTCGAAGCGCCGGGCATGTTGGGGGGAGGCCGGGAAAAGGCAGAAGCCGAAGTGCAGGCGATTGCACGGCTAAACAAGGAAAAGGGATATCTGGCGCGGGCAACCCTTTACAGCAAAGACAAAAAATGGGAACTGGCGCGCAAGGAATTGCAGCGGGCAGTTGCGGAGTATCCCAATTCCTTCAGCGCCTGCAAGGATCTGGCCGCTTTCCTTCTCGACCGCAATGATTATGAAGGCGCGCTGGATTACGCGCAGAAGGCGCTGGCGCTCAATCCACACTCAAAAAAAGCCCGGCTTATTGCGGCGTCTTCAAGAATCGGGCTTAGGACGGATCTCGAGGAGGCGCTGCAGATGCTGCAAGAGCTCGCGTCCGGCCGACTACAAGACGGGGACCCGTCTTTTGAGGAAGTCCATTACTGGCTCGGGGAATGCTTCCTTGCCAAGGGGGACAAAGCCCGGGCCCGGGAAGCGTTTAGGTCCGCACTGGACTATAATCCCGCTTTCGGCAAAGCAAAAGACAGCCTCGCCGGAATCAAATAATTTCGAGCATTGCTCGAAAGCGGCTATTCTTCTCTGCAGGCTGCAGGGTCAAGCGGACTGCAGGCAGCTCCGCAAGCCGTGGTTTCGTCCCCTGCGGCGATACATAAACGATTGAGGCTCTCCGATATGAACACACTGATGAGAATTCTGCTTAGGTCATCCGCTATCTGCTTGATCCTCGCGGGAGTGCTTTCCGCGTCGGAATCCGCCGGATCGGATTCCGGAAACGAGACTCGAACGCTGACCGTTCAGGAAGCTGTTCGCATGGCATTAGCGCGCGCACCGGAGGTATTGATTGCCCAGGCTCAAGCGATCCGGTCGGCTGAAGCGGTGCGCGAAAGCCGGTCGCTGAACCGGCCTCGGGTATATGCCGGCACCGGCCTGGCATATAATAACGGCTTCCCTCTCAGCATTGAGGGGTCTGCTCCTTCCATTTTTCAGGTTAATGCCAGCCAACCGTTCCTCAGCAAAAAAAATGCCAATCTGGCGCGTGAAGCGACGGAGGCCGACAAGGCCGGCCGCTTCGGAATAGAGTCCGCCCGGAATGAGCTGGCTTCCAGAACCGCCTCCGTTTATTACGAACTGCATCAGGCAAAGCGGATCCTTGCGCTTGCATCGGCTCGGGCGGATGCGGCGCAGATACAGCAGCAACAGGTGGAAACCCTCCTCGAAGCCGGAAGAGTGCTTCCGGCGGAAGCCGCGCAGGTCCGGACTGCGGTTCTCTCGGCCCGGCATCAGCTGCTGATTGCACGAGAACAGGCTTCCATTGCCGACAAAGAACTTCGCGAATTAACGGGACTACCCGGCACAATCGAAATCAGAACCGTCGAGCCCCAGATCGACAACTCGGCGCTGGAGCTTCAGGAAGAGGCGCTTTATGAGCTTGCGCTGCAATCCGCTCCCGGCATTCTTCAGGCCGAAGCAGAGGTCCGGGCCAAGGAATTTCATATTGAAGCGGAAAAAGGAGACTACCTGCCAAAGATGGAAATCGTCGGGCAATACGCGCTGCTCAGCCGCGCCAATAATTATGCCGATTATTTCAGCAGATTCGCGCGCCACAATTACCTTTTCGGCCTTTCCATCCAAATGCCGGTTTTCAATGGTTCCGGAACCAGCGCACGCGTGGCTCAAAGCCGGCAGGTGGCCTCTGAAGCCCGCTTAAGGCTGCAGCGCATGAAATCCGACCTGAAACTGGAAATCCAGCGGGGTTTGAGCGCCTTGCGGATTGCACGGGGTGCGGTCGATCTTGCACGCAGTGATGCAGATGCGGTACGGGAAAGGGTCAGGGTACACGAGACCCTCAGGGACAGCGGCCGCATAACCGCCCGCGCGCTGGCAGACATCCGCACTCAGCTGCTTCAAAAGGAACTGGCGCTCCTGGATGCGGATCAGAATCTTTATCAGCGGAAGATCGACCTGCTGTATACCACCGGATCCATTACAACTGCGATCCAATAGACGGCTCTGGCCGGGTCGCCCGGACATGAATTCCATCCGAAGCATCGAAGAGAGGCTATCGCCCTCCCGCTTCGGCAGCGGCCGAAGCCCAGGCTGTTATCTGATCTTTTTCCGAAGGCTTCAGGCGTGAATCGCCGTGCATCCGCGAGTAGTACCAGGGCGGCATTCTGCCTGATTCCACCTCTTCCGCGATCTCTTGCATCTTGTGAGACCGAGTCCTTTCATCGAGGGTGTTCCATTCCGAAAAATTCAGATGCCGGCGGCCCTCCCGCACATCTTTTCCCACCAGCCAGGAAACCGGCGCCAGACCGGAGTACCAGGGCCAGGCGGTTCTATTCGAATGGCAGTCGTAACAGGCTTTTCGCAGGATTGATTTGACAGCCGGGTCGACTTCCGGATCTGAATGAACGAAAGGGTTGGATCGGTCGATGCGGATCACCTGAATTACAAACAAGAATACAATAAAAATTAACGCAGCGGTTTTCATCCGGCCGGGGACATTTCGCATAATCCGCCTTTCGGGGGAATGGGTATGGGTACCGATTTTTATTATACTTGCTTCTGCCCGAAGCCGAACCCGTCAAAGCCAAAAAAAGTGGCAGAATATAGAGCAGCGACGGAAGCATCAAAGACTTCTTTGTTGTGAGAGGAAACCGGATCCGCCCTCTTATACTCTGTGTTAGACTGAAATCCTCTCAGGGAGCGGCAATGGATTCTAAACATACAAGAATCGTACTCGGGGTTTTCCTATTTGTACTGTTTGCATGGCTGATAGAGCCATGGCTTTTTTCCAGGCGTGAACCGGATCGGGTTCCCAGTCTGATCCCGCTGTCCTTTAGCGCTTCAAGGGCGTTCGCAAACACAGAAGAATTCGTAAAGCAGTTCCCAAACCGGGCCTTCGGAAGCCTCGAATCACGGCAATCGACCGGCTACCTGCATGATCGCCTCACGGAACTTGGCTATAGCGTCACCTACTCGCATTTTGATGCGCGCATATCGCGGCGTGCGCAGGTTGGAAGAAACATACTGGTTCTAAAGCAGGGCCGGGTTCCGGAGATTCTGGCCGTCGTCGCGCATCTGGACACGTCCAGGACAACCACTCAGGGCGCTTCGGACAATGGATCCGGTGTCGGCGTGCTTCTGGAACTGGCACGCGTTTTTTCCAACAGTACGACGCATCGCAGTCTTCTGTTTGCTTTTACCGACGGAGGCGAATGGGGAAGCGCAGGAGCAAAGGACATAGCGGAAACCTATCCGCAGCGGGATAGAATTGTCGCTGTGCTTTCGCTGGACCATGTAAGCTCCGGAGATCTCGCAGCTTTTTCCCTGGAGAGCACCGGTCAATTGAAAGGCTTTGCTCCGCCTTGGCTTCGGCAGATTGCCCGCAGCGCGGCCGAAAAACAAGGTCTTCCGGTAATGGAAGGCTCCCCGGTTCGCGAACATCTGGAACGCGCCATCCTCATCTCGACGTCGGATCAGGGGCCTTTCCTGCGGGCGGGTATTCCCGCAATCAACCTGGGAAGTATCTCCGTAGACCGGCAGAGCCAGGAAGCCATCCTCCATACCCCCGAAGACACCATTGAAAACCTGAACACGGCCGCCTTTGGAAAATACGGCTCCGCGGCAGAATACATTGTGAGAAGCCTGGATGCGCTTCCATCCATTCCTGCAGGATCTCCGGGCGCTTTCCGTCTCTGGAACGTGCGCTACACAAGCCCCCTGGTCATGCCCGTACTCCATGTCCTCGCGTTCCTGCCTTTTGCCGTCATTTTCTGGTTTCACTTAAGCCGATATCGAAAACGGCTGACCTCCAT
>CAZLHW010000317.1:0-448 GCA_964559085.1 uncultured Acidobacteriota bacterium
GCTTGGGTCTTGGTATCCTGGAACTTGTTCTCGAACTCCTGGAGTTTGGCCGTCGCGGCGGCGACTTGCGCGATCAGGGTGTCATGCACCTGGCGAAAGCTCGCGAAGTCGGACTTGGTAGTCTCAAGGGACGTGGCCAGCTTTCGTAACTCCGCCTCGAGGGAACCGTTGCGGGTCCGCAAATCCTGGATCTCCGCCGCACGCACTCGGTCTCGACGCAGACCGACGGAGATGTCCTCGACCGTCGCCCGGCTGGGCATCGGCACGTTGGCCAGTCCGCAGGCCGCCAGCATCAGCAGAATCAGAATTCCCAATGCCTTCTCCAGACTGTCCCCGCCGGTTTGTTCTTTCTCTCGCACACAATAGGTTGGCATGGTACTGCACCTCTCGATTCTGCACTCGGGCGGCCGGGGGGGGGGGGGGGGGGGGGGGGGGGGGGGGGGGGGGG
>CAZLHW010000317.1:458-3229 GCA_964559085.1 uncultured Acidobacteriota bacterium
GGTACTGCACCGCTCTATTCGGCCCTCGCCCCCCAACGTGGCCCTTACGAAAAGGACACAGGCCGCCCCCTGAGCACGGTGCAACCCTTGTGAATACCCCCCATCCGTGGAAGATCCTTGGCATTCGACGCCCCCAACATCAGGCACGCGCCTCGGATCCGAGACCGGAATCACACCCCCCTTAGCAGCGTCGCACGGTGAGGGATGGACTCCTCCATCCGTTACCACCCTATTATTATACCTGATTTCGCCGGGAATGGTCAAACCTCCCTGTGAATTCCTGTCGGGTCAGACAGCCTGTAGCCCGTTGCGGGATCGAAGGATGCGGATCTTATCAGACGATGTAAGGCGTCGTCCCCCATTTTTTTTCATCGAATTCTTCGGTTCTTCCTTTGATTCAGTGAAGAGCGGATTGTACGGATGCTCCGGTAGGCGGAAGCCACGAATCAGACAGTGGCGTCGAAATCGGTCAACCACGGTTTGGACGCGATTTCAAAACGGGCAATCGTGTCAAAGCAAGGACTTGACAAACACCGCTCAGGGGCGATAATATCCGATTTGGGACTGTTGATCGAGGGGCCGACCAGAGGATTGGTTCCGTTTCCCTTGCACCAACACGGTTCCCAAAGACCTGATGCCGAGTTGTTCCGGTTTGAAGAGAACGGTTTCTGTGGTTGAGATTGACGCAGAAGCATGATGCGGATCGGGGCCATGGATTGGCGGGAATCAACAGTTACATGCCGTTACATCATGGTGGAGGTGGAAAATGCGAATCCCGATGATCGCTCTCAGCATTCTGTTGGTGGGTCTGACCGGTGGCGCGTGGGCGGGCTCGGAAACCTGGTTTCTCGATGGCGTTACTTTTGATAGTGGCTGGCGGGACGTCAACAAGAGCCAAACCGACGGTGATGACGATTACCTATGCTGGGCCGCCGCAGCCTCCAATATATTGGACTGGGGCGGGTGGCATGCATCATTTAGCACTGCCCAGGCAAAGTTTGAGAACTTTGAGTATCACTGGTCGAATCAGGGCAGTTGGCCGAGGTATGGCTGGGAGTGGTGGATTACCGGAAACGAACCCCCTGTTCGTGAGGGCTGGGCGCAGATAGAGGTACCCGGCGGAGGTGGGTACTTCCCTGCCACTACCTTTTACAATGTCTTTTCTCAGTGGGGTTTTCTGGATTCCGAGCCCAGTGTGTTGGATATGGTTGCTGTGGAGAGCTACCTTCGCAACGGCTTGGGGGTATCGATCGGGGTACGGAATCTGAGCTGGCACCACGCGCTGACCGTCTGGGGCGTGGACTATGAGACTGATTTTTATACCAACCCGTATCGTTATACGGGATTCTGGGCCACAGACTCCGACGACTATGCAACACAGCTTCGTCATTATACGGTCAATTACATTGTCGATGGGCTTTTGATCCACGACGTCTGGTGGGTGCGTTGCGACGACGACGAGATGTTCACGGGCTGGCTTACGGGTGTTCAAGGCCTTGAAAGGTGGGCACCTCTACCTTACCCCGGGCCAGGCGATATTCCTCTTCGGATTCTGGTGCCGGGGATAGAGATGTACGAGGTCTACCCAATCATCGATCACCGGTTGTTCTACGTCGTCAACGACGTTCATCCCGACATGCCTCTGGATCCTCACCCTGAGCCTGTGCCGGTATCGCCCAGCCTTGTTTTAGCGGGAGCTGGGTTCTCGCTGGTACTGCGCTGCAAACGCATGTGGTGTTGAGATTCGGCCAGCAACTCTCGAAGCCATTGGCCTCGGGGTGCGCAATCTGTCCCCTGCGACGATCAAGGGCCCAGGGTCGTCCTTGTTGATTGCCCATTGCTCCACGGCATCCCAGTGCCCCCCAAGCGCCATAAATAGGAAGGGCGGACGATACCGCGATGCCCGGGGGAATCCGTCGGGCGTTCGAGCCACTCCCGCGACCGTCGTGGGGACGGTTTATCCACGGAGGTGTCGTCTTGTATTATAGGGCTTTGTGTCTGTTGTGTTCGCTGTTGGTGCAAGTTAAACAGAATGGATTCGACTTCCTGAACACGGCGGATTCTGCATGCGATATGGCCAGGACGAACTCTAGAATGTCCACTGAATTTGACAAATTCTTCGATGTCGCTCGGGATCTCTCAACTTCTCGTTTCGATCACCCGATAGGGGGCTCGGGGTGGTTTTTTCAGTCAGATTGACCACGGAAGGCCCCAGGACCTATGCAGTGGGAACCGGCATCAGGGGCATGGAGGTTCTGACGGGGTTCTATTGGGTGATGCGACCGGAGGCACCGAATCCGACGCATGTTCGGGCGAGTGTTTCCACCGTTTCAGGAGAACAAGGAAATGACGATTCAAAAGAAGATGTTCATTCCGACATTGGTGCAGCTTCTCGTTCTTGTGCCGGTGTTGATGTTGAGTCTCAGCAGCCGCCGTGATTCGCAGGTCAGTCTGACGCAATCTCAGGAACGGACCGAGCGTATCACTGAGCTGAAGGATCTGTACGAGCGGGCGAATCGGTACTATCACGAAAAGGCTCATCAGGGCGAGTTGCACATTGAGATCAAAACGGTTCTTGATCGGGCTCGGACAAGTCTCAATATGTCCGGGGCCCAGGACATCCTTGACACCGTCGGAACATGCCAAGGCAGGATCGTCGCGGCCAAACAGCGCAACGCCGAGATTGAGCGGGCCATTACTCAACTGACCGACCTTTCGGTTCGTCAGTCCAACGGCTATTTTGAGCAGGGGGCTACGAAGCTGGCCGAGCC
>CAZLHW010000317.1:3239-5111 GCA_964559085.1 uncultured Acidobacteriota bacterium
GAACTCGTCGCCTTTCTCGACAACGCCGTCGAGAACACCAAGAAAGACATCCAGCGTCTGGCGAATACGCCTATTGCGGCACTGCCCATCGAGGCGCAGAAGGCCAACCAGACCATTCACAGTCTTGTCACCGAATATATCGGGAACCTCAAAGCGATGGCGCATGACAAGACCACGTTGGACGAACGCCTCGCAACGTTGTTGACCGATTTGGATCAGGCCAATCGGCAGGCGAACGCTGCGGTGGTCGCATCCATTCAGCGTTCGTACCTGAAGATCGGCATCACGCTTGTGAGCGCCGCGATTCTGGTCGTTGGATTGACCACAGCGATCACCCGACGGCTGACACGGACCATTCGTACCGTTGTCGGTCAGCTCCGGCAGGCCACCAGCGAGGTGACCGCCGCTTCGAGCCAGGTTTCTCTGTCGTCGCAGTCTCTCGCCGAGGGCGCGACGGAACAGGCCGCGGGATTGCAGGAGACAAGCTCCAGCCTGGAGGAAATGTCCGCGATGACCAGACAAAACGCCGACAACGCCCAGCAGGCCAACGTTTTGGCCGCCGACGCCAAGAGGGCCGCAGGTACGGGCGCCGAGTCGATGAGTCGCATGAATGCGGCTATTCATGAGATTCAGAGGAGTTCCGACGAGACGGCCAAGATTATCAAGGTCATCGATGAAATCGCCTTCCAGACCAACCTGCTGGCTCTGAACGCCGCCGTCGAAGCCGCCCGCGCGGGCGAAGCGGGCAAGGGCTTCGCCGTCGTGGCCGAGGAGGTCCGCAATCTCGCCATGCGGTCGGCCGAGGCCGCCAAAAACACGGCTGGTATGATCGAGGAGTCGGTGAAGAATGCCAGGAACGGTGTGGACATCGCGGACGAAGTGGCCCGGGTTCTGGATGAGATCGTGCAGAGCGTCGGCAAGACGACGAACTTGATCAGCGAGATCGCCGCAGCGTCTCAGGAGCAGGCGCAGGGAATAGACCACCTGAACGCAGCGGTTGCCCAGGTGGGCAAGGTGACCCAACAGAATGCCGCGAATGCCGAGGAATCGGCCAGCGCTTCGGAGGAACTGAGCGCCCAGGCGGAGAATGTGAAGAATGTGGTCGATCAACTGGTCGTCCTGGTCGAGGGAAACTCGGGGTACGGCAAAAATCGGGATAGGTGCGAACAAGTCCGTCAACCGCAGCCAACGCACGTGGACCGCGGCTTCGACAAGACAACCTCCCGTTCCGAAGAACTCACAGACAACCGGGAACACCCCGCCGCGAAGAAACGGGGCGTTTTGCCAGGAAAAAGAGGAATAACCGATGGTCGCATGGTTCTCGCCGAATGCGAATCATCGGTCATCCATCTTCCCTGATCGATTTTCGATCATTTCAGGACACACACGGCCTGCGGCTGCTTGATCCTTATGGCAATCGTTTGGGAGTTGCTGAATTCGTACCGGCAACCGGCGGGACCGACGAAGCCGGTCATGAGGTCCTGGCCCAAGACGATGCTGGCGAACGGCGCGCTGGTGTCCAGGAGAACCCCTCCAGCGGACAAACCGGCGGCCTTGACCACACCGTCGACGACGATCTGGCGGACATGCTCCAGTTCCGTGTGGTTACCCTGCGGGTATCGGCGGAACAGCAAGTTGTACAGCTTCGGGGCCAGTGCCAACGTGTAAGGGCCGTGGAAGCCCGCGTTGTCGAGTTCCGTGACCGCACTGATGACTGCGTCGACGGCGGCGCCGACTTCGGTCCACGGTTTGATCTTGACCGTGTGCGTTCCGGGCGTGTTGAGCAGGCCGGTCGCGGCACCGAGGCCGGTAAAAATCAGGCTATCCTCTTGACGGGCGACGGCCATGGCGGCCTTGGCCGCCTCGGCGCGC
>CAZLHW010000318.1:0-5094 GCA_964559085.1 uncultured Acidobacteriota bacterium
CCGCGGCGCTGTATGCTCAGAACTCGCAGCAGAAGGCCACAATTTCCGGTTCAAAATCAACCGGGACGGCATTTTCCTGCGCCGACTGTTGTGTTGCTTCCATTTCTATCTCCTTGATTTCACATCACTGCATTTGTCTGGGCCGGTTCCGACGTTAATGCATTGGCCTTCGCCCAGAGTTGAGGCTCCCTGAAGTGCATCAGCTCAATGGCCATGGCGGGACATTCCGCGGAGCAGCTGCCGCAGCCGTGGCATTTGGCCGGGTCGATTTCGGCTTCGCCCTTAATGTTAATAACCGGGACTTCGTAGGGACACACACGAACGCACGTCAGGCAGGCCGCGCACTTTTCTCCGTCCACAACCGCTACAACGCCGCCGACCAGCATTTTTTCCTTGGACAGGATGGTACAGGCGCGTGCGGCTGCCGCGCTTGCCTGGGAAATCGTTTCGGTGATCAGTTTCGGTCCGTGCGCCCCGCCCGCCAGATACATGCCGTCGGTGGCAAGATCCACCGGACGCAGTTTCATGTGCGCCTCCAGGAAGAAACCTTCCAGCGTTCGCTGTATCTTCAGAACCGATGCCACCTCATCGTTATTCCGCGCATGGGTCGCGGCCGAGAGAACTACATAGTCCGGCGAAATTTCAATTCGCTCGCGGATAATCTTATCCGTAAAGGAAACGGTAAGAGCCTGCCCGTTTTTCCTGACTTCAGGTTTTTCTTCGGGCTCATACCGGACAAACAGAACGCCTTTTTCCCGCGCCTTGGCGTAGTAAGGTTCCGCCAGTCCGTAGGTCCGGACATCCCTGTAAAGAACCGTAATTTCCATTTCCGGATTCAGTTCCTTGAGCTTCAGGGCGTTCTTGACTGCCGTGGCGCAGCAGGTCCGGCTGCAATTCGGCCGCTCCTCGTTCCGGGAGCCCACGCACTGAATCATTACGCTCTTTCGGGCTTTGGCGACGTCGGCGGGTTGGCGGACAATCTTGTTTTCCAGCTCGAGCTGGGTGACGATGCGCGGATCCTCGCCATAGAGGAATTCCTTCGGCTTCGCTTCCTCGGCGCCGGTGGCTACCACGACGACGCCGTGGCGGATCTGCTGATACTCGCCATTCGGCCCCGACTTTACGCCTGTCGTGAAGTTGCCTTTGGATCCGCCGGAATCGACGATGCTGGCTTTGTACAGAACATGGATCATGGGGTGATTCTTTACCCGCTCGATGGTGTTCTGGAGCAGGGCATGGACGTCCTGCCCGTCAAGCGTGTAGTGAAGGTTCCAGAGATTGCCTCCCAGTTTGTCCTCTTTTTCCAGCAGGTAGACTTCGTACCCCTGATCCGCAATTTTTAAGGCGGATGTCATGCCGGCAATGCCGCCTCCGATGACGATCGCCTTCTGGATGACATTGAGGGTATGTTCCCCCAGCGGCTGGATCATGCGGGCATTGGCGACGGCCATCCGCACCAGGTCTTCCGCTTTCTCGGTGGCTTCCTTCTTCTGCTTCATGTGCACCCAGGAACACTGGTCGCGGATGTTGGCCATTTCAAACAGGTATTTGTTCAGGCCGGCCTGTCGCACCGTTTCACGGAACAGCGCTTCATGCGTCCTGGGGGAACAGGAGGCCACAATTACCCTGTTGAGATTGTGTTCTTTGATCGCTTCGCGAATCTTGGCTTGAGTGTCCTGCGAGCAGGTGTAGAGATTGTCTTCGACGTGTACGACGTTTTTGAGCGTCCTCGCGTAGTCTCTTACCTTCGGGACATTGACGACGCCGCCGATGTTGATGCCGCAGTTGCATACAAACACGCCGATGCGGGCTTCCTGATCCGTCACATCGATTTCGGGAGGATATTCCTTTTTCACGGTCATCGTACCGCGCGCAATGGCGAGAGGCGCCATTGCATCGGCGGCCGCTCCGCTGGCCTGCGCCACGGTTTCCGGAATATCTTTCGGGCCCTGGTACACCCCGCAGACATACACTCCGTCCTTCGAGGTTTTATGGGGATCGAAACTCGTCGTTTTTGCAAATCCGTATTTGTCTACCTCGACGCCGAGCCGCTTGGCCATTTCGACCGTATGCTTGGCCGGCTCCAGGCCGACGGAAAGGACAACCATTTCGAATTCTTCTTCGACGACTTTTCCCGCTTCATCAATGTAGGTGATGATCAGGTTCTTGGTGTTGAAATCTTCGCGGACCCGCGACACGGCGCATTTGACATAGCGCACGCCGGATTCTTTCTTGGCGCGCTCATAGTAGCTTTCGAAGTTTTTGCCGAAAGCCCGGATATCCATGTAGAAGATTGTGGGTTCGATGTTATTGTCGTGCTCGCGCGCGATCACAGCCTCCTTGGTGGCGTACATGCAGCAGACGGAGGAGCAGTAATCGTTGCCGCACGAGGTGTCGCGGCTTCCTACGCATTGGATGAAGGCGATCTTCTTCGGATGCTTGCCGTCGGAAATTCTTTGAACCGTGCCCGCGTAGGGGCCGCTGGCGCTCAGAATACGTTCGAATTCGAGGCTGGTGACGACGTTGGCGTACTGTCCATAGCCCAATTCAGGCCGGATGTTGCCGTCGACGGTCTTGAAGCCCGGGGTGAGCAGCACGGCGCCGACCTTAAGATCCACCACCTCATCGCGGTCGTTGTGGTTGATGGCGCCGGCGCGGCAGACATAGGCGCACTGGTTGCATTCCGAGCAGATGCCGCATTCCAGGCAGCGTTTGGCCGCTTCGATCACATCCTCTTCGCTGAGCGCCGCTTCCACTTCTTTGAAATCGCGTTTGCGTTCGGCGGCGGGGCGTTTGGGAGGCTCGAAGCGCTTTGCCTGAGATTTTTCCTCGAGCAGCCGTTCCTTTTCTTCCTGAGTGAGGGTCGCTTCCGCGAGTCTCTCCACGATGTTGACCACCGGAGGCCATGCCTGAGTCGGTTGCGCCTGCAGGAAGGCGTGGATGCCGCGCGCGGCTTTGTGCCCCGCTTCAATGGCGTCCACCACAAACGTCGTGCCGGTAACGACATCGCCGCCTGCGAAAAGGCCGCGTACCTTGGTGGCCAGCGAGTACTTGACTACAACACCCCGGCCGCGCGCTGTCTCCACCATCTCCTTCAACAAGGAAAGGACCGGCTTCTGGCTGATGGCGTAAATGACGATATCGCAAGGAATCACGGTTTCCGTCCCCTGCTTGACGTCCATATCCGGCTTCCCGTCCACGAAGCCGCGGAAATCCACTTCGACCGTGCGCACGCCGGTCACTTTACCGTTTTCGCTGGTGATTTCCAGGAAGTTCCGTCCCGGCATCACCTCGATCCCCTCCTCTCGGGAATCGCGGATTTCCCAGTCGTGCGCCAGCATCTTGCCTTCGCCTTCGAGGCAGGTCATTCCGACCCAGCTGGCGCCCAGACGCATTGCAGACATCGCCGCGTCCACGGCAACGTTGCCGCCGCCCAGCACCAGCACGCGCTTGCCCTTGACGAAATCCGGCCGCCTGGACGGTTCGCTGAGGCTGACCTGACGCAGAAAATCGGTTGCGACGTGGACATCTTTCAAATCGTTCCCCGGGATTTGCGTTTTGAGGCCCACGTGAGCGCCTGTTGCTACAAAAACCGCGTCGTATTCGCCCAGAAGGGCGTTCACATCCTCGACGCGGGTGTTCAGCTTCAGCTGGACTCCCCGGGCGACGATCTCGTCGATTTCACGCTGGACCAGATCGTAAGGCATGCGGTATTCCGGTATTCCGACGCGCATCATGCCGCCGGCAACCGGCAGCGCTTCAAACACCGTGACTTCATAATTCTTATTGATCAGGTCGCCTGCCGCCGTCATGCCGGCAGGGCCGGAGCCGATGATGGCTATCTTTTTGCCGAGTCCGCTGGTGTCCGGCTTGATTTGGATGCCGGCGGCGTATGCTTTCTGAACCTCTTCCGGGTGCGCGAACGCCCAGTCGGTCACGAAGCGTTTCAGATGCATGATGTTGACGGCTTCATGGCCCCCGTTTGCTCCCCGCGTGCAGGCTTCCTCGCATCGGTGGTTGCAAACACGGCCGCAGACGGAGGGGAAGGGGTTGTCTTCCTTAATGGTGCGATAAGCATCCGCAAACCGCCTTTCGCGAATAAGGGCCACGTAGCCCATCGCGCGCTGCTCAATGGGACAGGCGTTGCGGCAGGGAGCTTCGCCGCGCTTCTCGATGGCGAATGCGTTCGGAATAGCCTGGGGATATCTTTTATAGATGGCTTTGCGAGTATTGAGTTGAGCATTGAATTCGTTCGGCCGCGTGATGGGACAGACTGTGGCGCAGTCGCCGCACCCCGTGCACTTCTGAAGGTCCACGAATCGGGCGCGTTTGCGCACGCGAACGGTGAAGTTTCCCGGTTCGCCTGAAATGCTTTCCACGTCTGCGGCGGTCAGAACATTAATATTCAGATTGCAGCCCGCTTCCACCAGTTTCGGCGAAACGATACACATGGCGCAATCATTGGTAGGGAATGTCTTGTCCAATTGCGCCATTACGCCGCCGATGGCCGGCGAAGTCTCTACCAGGTAGACGTAATAACCGGACTCAGCCAAATCCAGGGAGGATTGAATACCGGCGATCCCGCCGCCCACAACCATTACGGCCCCAACCTTATCAGCCATACTATCCCCTCAATCTCTGAGTCCCCGGCTCAAAGTTCCCAATCGGAGATGTCTTAACCGGGAACTCGGAGCCGGGGACTGTTTTTTCTACATCAAACCCTTTGCGCTCAACATCGGAATCGGATCTTTAAAATGCCGTTTGAACCATTTGGCGGCATCCCGATGCCCCATTGCCAGACCCATCAGTTCGGTATAGTACAGAATGGGCAGATCGAGCTTTTTCCCAAGATCCATTTCCACATTTTCCTGGCGGGTGTCCAGATTCATCTGGCACATGGAACAGCCGACAACGACGCAGTCTGCTCCGGTTTCCTTCGCTTTCGTCAGGATCTTGCCAATCAGCTGCTTAAAAAGATCCATGCGCGTCACCATCAGGCTGGCGCCGCAGCAGTCGGTTTTGTAGGACCACTGAATCGCCTCGGCTCCCAGCTGTTTTACCAGCCGGTCCATATGCATGGGATTCTCGTAATCC
>CAZLHW010000319.1:0-1884 GCA_964559085.1 uncultured Acidobacteriota bacterium
GGAACGCGCGCCCCTATCTGGAGAACGGCTACCTGCTCTTCCTGGGGCTGGTCAGCCTTCAGCTGGGCGTCTTCAACCTTCTCCCGATCCCAATACTGGATGGAGGAGTAATCGCGCTGCTCCTTATCGAAGGAGTGATTCGACGGGATATCAGCCTTAATCTTAAAGAGAAGATCGTTCAGGCCGGATTTGTGTTCCTTATCCTCCTGATGGGTTTTGTCGTATTTAACGATCTTTCAAAGATTATCAACTTCGACCGGATCTTTCGGTGACGCTCACTCGGAAAAGCTGTTTACGGCCGCTTCCTCACTGTCGAAGACTTGGAACACCGTCAACAGCTTTGTAATCTGCAGCAGTTCATGTATTTTCTTTGTGAGATTCAGGAGCTTCAGCTGCCCACCCGCATTGGTAACCGTGGTATAAGTGCTTACCAGTTCGCCAATACCTGAGCTGTCGATATAGTTGACGTCCGCCAGGTTAAGGATAATCTTCTTGCCATTCTCTTTCAGGATATCCCGAACGGTATTGCGAACGGCCATCGTTCCCTCTCCCAATGTAATTTTGCCGCTGCAATCCAGAATTCGGACATCCCTGACAGTGCGTATTTCAATCTTCATATCTGCTCTCCTTAGTTTGATGAAACCTTCTTCACCATATACACTTCCATTCCCCCTTGGGAGAGAGGTCTGAACTCCACCTCATCCATGAAGGTTCGGATATAAAATATTCCGCGGCCACTTGGTTTCAGCAGGTTTTCGGCATCCAGCGGATTCGGTATGTCGTCCGCCTTGAATCCATTGCCCTGATCCTTTACTGAAATCGACAATTTGTCCGGCATAACTTCAAATCGGATATCCACGGTCTTGCTCAAATCCAGCTTGTTGCCATGCTGAATTGCGTTGGTAACGGATTCACGGACAGACATCCCTATCCAGTGTGCGGAATCCTCGTCGAAACTCATAGACTCCGTGATGCAGTCGGTGAGGGTCTGGACGAGATCCAAATTATCCAAGGCGCTGCTGATGATGACCTCAATCTCGTTGGTTATTCTGGGCATCGGGTGGCGTTAAATGAACCGATTATCAAGATCAAGCAATTCATTAACAGAAACCTGAGTCATCTTAATCATCCAAATTTAAGCCTGTCAAGGGGTAAGAGCAACAGGATCTTGTTGTCGATCACGCGAAAACTCTTTCTTTTTTCCACCCATAGACACTACCGCTTCGCGAATCAACACTCAAGGGGCCCCTTGCATTTCCGCAAACAAATTGAGCGCCGACGCGCCGGAACCCGGGATGGATATGGCATACTAATACCGGCTCAGGCACTATTGCGAAAGGAATTGCCCGTGAAGAAATGGATGCATCGCTGGGGACCGGCTGTATTGATCATGTCTATAATATTTATCGTTTCCGCCACGCCGGGCTCCAGAATCCCGGAATTCGGTTTCTGGGACCTCATTGTAAAAAAAGGGGGCCATATGTTTGGATACGCCTTGCTGGGTGCCGCCTTTTTTCACGCGCTTAACGGGACGGAGAAGGCGAAAAGAAATTTTTTCATTTGGGCTTTTGGTCTAACGGTTCTCTATGCCCTGACAGACGAAGCGCATCAGAGATTCACCGCGGGGAGGACACCGGCGATCCTGGATGTGGGGATCGACGCGATCGGCGGGTTCATTGGAATTGTTTCGGCGCTCTGGGCTCGCCGCCGCTTTCCATCGGGAAAAACAGCGTAAGCTCAATCTGTGCCGCTTTCTGAGCTGCCGGCGGGAATCAGGCCCCCTCTTCATGCATGATTATTGGCATTTTTCGGAGCGAATTTCAGCGGGGCATTTTCTCTTCTGGGCGACAAATCCGATTCTTCCGTCCTGCGGTTCTGCAAAAG
>CAZLHW010000319.1:1894-5080 GCA_964559085.1 uncultured Acidobacteriota bacterium
GATCGTGAAATCCCGTACTCCTCGGCTATGTTCGGCCTGAGGGCATAACCTCTGTCACCTAAAGCGGCAGAACCCTCGCCGCATACCCTTTCCCACATTTTCACTTCATCGAAATCCGATGCCGTCTCCTCGGGAGGCCAGCCGGTTTCCTCACCGAAATAGCCGGGCAAGGGAATTCCGGGCATCGCCGAATCGTCTGCCACGGAAGAATCTTCCTGCAGAGATGCAGGCGTTGCCGAGGGAGGAGCCGATTTGCCGGCCAGTCCGGAAAGGAACCGCTCCAATTCCCTGATAAGCGCATTAAATTCCAGTTCCTTGCTTTTAAGAATTTCCTCGCGGGCCGCCAATTCCCTGTCCCTGGCCTCTTGCGCTTTGCGGTTTCGCTGGCGGATCGCCTGAAGCTCTTCTTCAAGCTCGCGTCTGGCCTGGAGCTGCTCGGCACCCCAGGCCTCCTGCAGCCGTTTTCTTTCACTCTCACGCTCTGCTGTTTCCTTTTCCCATGATCGACGCAGGTCGTCGATGCTTTTCTCCAGTTCTTCTTTCTGTCGCTGCAGTGCTTCAGTCTGTTCTTGCAGAACTCTTACGGATTGCTCGGCCTCGAGCAATGTCTCAAGCTCCTTTTTCTTGGCATCCACAGCCGACCGGACTGCGCTGAGTTCTTCGGCTGATTTATTGATTTCCTGAGAGAGGCCCATCAGGAGGGTGATCATCTCGGTGCTGAGAACGGAAAACCTTTCCATGGCAAGCGAAAATTTTTCGGCGCCGGCAAATGAACTTCGACTCAGGAGTTCCATAGCGGCATCCATTGAAATTGTCTGCGCCGCGGCTGATTCCGGAGTGCCGCCCTCGATTGAAGAGGCATTCTTTTCGTCTTTCGCTCCGTCCATTCCAACCTCCAACCGGCTTCTCAGAGTAAGTGCATACAGGGAAACAACCCGTACGTTCCGGGGTGCGCGCCCATTCAAATATCGTCGTTGTCCTTCCAAACAGAAAATTAATGTATTCTATAACCATCTCTGGAAAAGAAAAGAGGCTTTTCAGATCAACGCATGAAGGGCGGGCATGAACGACACCATAAAAAAGCGGATTGAAGCGCTGCGGCGCAGCATTGAGTATCACAACTACAGGTACTACGTTGAAGCCGATCCGGAGATAAGCGATCTGGAATTCGACCAGCTCCTAAAGGAGCTGCAGGATCTGGAGCAACAGTATCCGGAACTGATAACGCCCGACAGCCCAACCCAGCGCGTCGGCGGGCAGCCCATCGAGGGATTCCGCCAGGTTGCGCACCGTGTCCCTATGCTCTCGATTGAAAATACGTATAGCGAAGAAGAAGTGCGCGAGTTCGACGCGCGCCTTTCGCGCCTGCTGGAAGGAGAAAGGCCGTTTTATATAGTCGAGCACAAAATCGACGGCGTTTCCGCTTCCCTGCTTTATGAAAAGGGCCGCTTCACGCTCGGGCTGACCCGGGGAGACGGGGCCCGCGGTGATGACATCACGCACAATCTGCGCACAATCCGCGACATCCCCCTGAAGCTGCTGGCGCCGGAAGACAAGGTTCCCGAAACGCTTGAAATCCGGGGCGAGGTCTATATGACGAATACCGAACTCTCGCGCCTCAACAAAATACAAGCGGAGCGCGGGGAGCGGGTGTTCGCCAATTGCAGGAATGCGGCCGCGGGAAGCCTGAAGCTTCTCGATCCACGGCAGAGCAGCCGGCGCAACCTGCGCTTTTTTGCACACAGCGAAGGCTTTCTCAGCGGCCTGGAGCTCAAGACCCATGCGGCCTTTCTTAGCCTGATCCGCGGATTCGGCATTCCGGTGGTTCCGCACAGCCCGGTTCTGCACGGCATCGCGGAAGTGTTGGATTACTGCAGGGAAACACTGGACACCCGCAGCAATCTCGATTATGAAACCGACGGCTTGGTCATCAAGGTCAACAGCATGGAGCAAAGAGAGCGCCTCGGATCGACCAGCAAAAGCCCGCGCTGGGTCATTGCCTACAAAGTGGAACTCTGGCAGGCCGCCACGCAGATTCTCGATATTCGCGTGCAGGTCGGGAAAACCGGCACCCTGACCCCCGTTGCCGAGCTGCAGACGGTCGAGATCGCCGGCACAAAAGTGTCGCGCGTCAGCCTGGCAAACGCGGATGAGATCCGGCGCAAAGACATACGGATCGGCGATCACGTCATTGTGGAAAAAGCAGGCAAGATCATCCCCCACGTGGTCCGCGTGGAGTTCGAAAAACGAACCGGCAAGGAAAAAGTTTTTGATTTTCCCGCCGCATGCCCGGTCTGCAAGGGGGAGGTCGGACGCGATGAAAACGGCGTCTACATTCGCTGCCTCAATCCCTCCTGCCCGGCACAGCTCAAGGAGCGCCTTCACTATTTCGCATCAAGACGCGCCATGGATATCGAAGGCATAGGCCCGGCGCTGATTGATCAACTGGTAGACAAAGGCATCGTGAATTCCCTAACCGACCTCTATGCGCTTTCAGCCGAACAGATCGCCGGCTTGGAACGTATGGGCCAAAAGTCCGCCGAAAAAATCATCGCCGGCATCGAAGCCAGCAAAAACCGCGGGCTGGCACGCGTGCTGACGTCGCTCAGCATTCGCCACATCGGCGAGCACAATGCCCGCCTGCTTGCCGAAGAATTCGGCGACATGGATGCACTCGTCTCCGCTCCGGAAGAGCGACTGGCTGCAATCCCAGGAGTCGGCCCGATTGTTGCCGAAAGCGTTCGCAGATTTTTTCAGAGCGAGGCGGGCATCCGCATCGTCGAGGACCTCAAAAAGCACGGCGTAAAATTGTCCGAAGAAACCACCCTGCAAAAACCTGCTTCCGGATCCAAATTCGAAGGCAAAACCTTCGTAGTCACCGGAACCCTGTCGCACTATAGCCGAGCTGAGATTGAAGAACTGATCCGCCGCCACGGCGGCAAAACGACATCCAGCGTTTCCAAAAAAACCGACTATGTTGTGGCCGGCGCCGACGCCGGCAGCAAGCTCGACAAGGCCCGCGAATTGGGTGTCGCCGTGATCGGCGAGGAAGAGGTGGAGCAGTGGTTAGCCGACAGCAAGAATGGATTCACCCCCGGATAGAGCGTCCATATCGTTCCCTATCCATTTCCATGCATTTTCACGGCAAGAATCCTTCCTTTTTCGCAGTGCACGAACAAAGCGAAC
>CAZLHW010000320.1:0-2397 GCA_964559085.1 uncultured Acidobacteriota bacterium
CCCGTTCGGTTCGCGCCGTCTTGCGCCCCTGCCGGGGCTCTTGGCCACGCCATATCCAGCCGGGGGTTCGCGTTGCTCACCCCCGGCTATCCATCTGCTGCCCCTGCCGGGGCAACATCGCATTTCCTGTCTCCATGCCTCCGGGACAACGACGCTTGTCTATCCGACCGCATTCCCCTTCCGGAGCAATGGCGCATTGGCTGGCCCGGAGGGCCATAAGATAGATAGCTCCGGGTGCAACCCGGAGAAAAGGGCGCCAGCCCGGAATGGCAATTGTTGCAGCAGGAGCCTTGGCAAGGGCGAAAGAAGATTACTGAAAGCATAGCTATCGACTCCCTTAGAGCCTTTGCGTCTTTGAGTTAATATTCACTTTAGTTTTCCGGGAAGGGCCTATGTTGAAGCGACTCTTATTGGTTCTTTCAATACTGCTTCTTTGTCCGCACATACTGAGTGCCGCGCCGCCCATAGATCGCAAGGCGCTTGTCACGCGGCACAATCCGGTGCTGCATCAACTGGACGCAAAGGCGCCGCTTACTGTGGGTAATGGCGGCTTCGCTTTCGGAGTGGATATCACAGGCCTGCAGACTTTTGGCGACTATTATCATCGCAATGGCATTCCTGTGGAGACGCTGTCGCGCTGGGCCTGGCACTCGCAGCCGAATCCGAATAACTACAAGCTCTCGGACACGAATCAGGATTTCGCGATGCCGGACGGCCGCATGCTTGGATTTCCGACACGCACGAATTCGCCTGCAGCCGAATGGCTGAGAAAAAATCCGCACAATCATCCGCTTGCGCAGCTCGCGCTCGAGTGGGAGAAACCGGACGGATCGGGCTTTGCGCCGGAAGATGTCCGCGAGCCGGAGCAGACGCTGGATCTGTGGCGCGGAGTGGTTTCCAGCCGCTATAGGCTTGAAAGGAGTCCTGTGGCGGTTACAACGGTATGCGATCCGGATTCGGACACCATCGCAGTGCGGATTGAATCCCCGCTGGTCCGACCGGGAGCGCTGCGCGTGCGCCTCGCATTCCCGCGCGGGCATGATCTGTCGGTGAAAAATACTCCGCCGCTGGATTGGAGCCATCCGGAGATGCACACGTCACAACTGGTGGAGAGGGCGGTTTCCGGAGGCTCGCTGATCCGCCGCAAGGTGGATGACACGCGCTACACCGTAATTCTGAGCGTGCCGGCGAAGCGCACAGGCCCTCATACCTTCACCCTCGCGGGCAAAGGAAATGTGCTGGAGTTTACGGTGCAATTTTTGCCCGGCGAAAGATCCCTTCCGTCTGCGCCGCGGCAATTTGCGCAAGTTCTATCCCGGAGCGCAGAGCATTGGAAGAAATTCTGGAATTCCGGCGCCGCGGTGGATTTTTCGGGAAGCACCAATCCTCAGGCGCAGAAGCTCGAAAAGCGGATTGTGCTTTCTCAGTATCTCCTGGCAGTGCAGATGGCCGGCGACGTGCCCCCGCAGGAGAGCGGACTGACATGCAGCACGTGGTACGGCAAGCATCACACGGAAATGATCTGGTGGCACGCGGCGCACTTTGCACTGTGGGGGCGGGATGCGCTGCTGGAAAAAAACCTGGAATGGTATCGGAGACGGCTTCCGGAAGCCCGGGCGCTGGCGGCGAGCCGCGGCCTGCGCGGGGCCCGCTGGGCCAAGATGGTAGGGCCGGAGGGCCGCGAAAGCCCCGGCGGCAATCCGCTCATTGTCTGGAATCAGCCGCACATGATCTATCTGTGCGAGCTGCTTTACAGGAACAGGCCGAATCCGAAAACGCTCGCCCGATATTGGGAGCTGGTTCAGGAAACCGCCGACTGCCTGGCTTCGATGGTGCATTTTGATGAAAAAACGGGACGCTACGTGCTCGGCCCGCCGCTCTGGATTGTGCAGGAGATTTATGAACCGGCCGCCAGTCAGAATCCTGCATTTGAGTTGGCCTACTGGCGCTGGGCCCTGGGCATTGCGCAGCAGTGGCGGGAGCGGTTGAACCTGCCGCGCGATCCGAAGTGGGAGGACGTTCTCGCACGCCTTTCGCCCTTGCCGGTTGCGGATGGGAAATACGTCGCACTCGAATCCCATCCGGATACCTGGCAGAACAAAGGAAGCCGGCACGATCATCCGGAAATGCTGATGCCGCTTGGCGTGTTGCCGGGCGGCCCCGATGTGGACCGCGCGACGATGGAGCGCACGCTGGATGCTGTTTTGAAAGAATGGGACTGGGAAACAAAGATCTGGGGATGGGATTATCCGATGATTGCCATGACGGCCACGCGTCTCGGCAGGCCGGATGTTGCGGTGGAGGTGCTGTTGCGCGACGGCCCGAACAATCGCTATTATGCCGGCGGCCACTGTCCGCAGGATGGCGATCAGTTTATCGCAGCCTATCTGCCGGCCA
>CAZLHW010000320.1:2407-5078 GCA_964559085.1 uncultured Acidobacteriota bacterium
CCCTCCGCCGCCTCCCCTAAAGCCCGGGGTCGGACCGAAATATGTAGAGCATTACCAATCTGTTAACTCAATTTTTCGGGCAAAATTCCGCCTTAAACGCGATTTTTGGCCCTGTTTTTAAGTTTAAGAACTTTCCTGACGACCGTAGCATTGAGGGAAAGCAGCTTCAACCAATCGAATGCAGAAGCATTTGCTTAGACTCAAAAAAGACCATCAAAAATTGCATCTAAGGCCCTATTAAGACGCTTTTTTCGCCGTATTTATATGAAATTATGGCAATTGTTTCGGTCCGACCCCGGCAATTGAATTCCATGCATGGTTATGCAAGACTGGATTCAATATCTGAAGCCTCTGCGGTATCGGTTTTAAAGAATTGAATATAGGCGTAAAAAGCCTGTCTCCGCTATGGAAACGTGACATGGAAGAAATTTTCGGAAAGCACTGGCATCATTTAAACGCCTCCGAATCCACCCAACTCCTGGACTCGGATGGGAAAAAAGGGCTGTCGCTTTTTGAAGTCAAGCGCCGGCAGAAGCGTTTCGGGCCCAACGAACTCCGCGCCCAAAAGGGGAGGAGCCCGTTGAAGGCATTTCTCAAACAGTTTGCCCAACCGCTTGTCTACCTTCTCGTGCTGGCCGCAGCCGTCACAGCGGTTCTGGATCACTATGTGGATGCCGCGGTGATTTTCGCCGTAGTCCTTGTCAATGCCATCGTCGGCTTTCTGCAGGAATCCAAGGCGGAAAAAGCAATTGAGTCGCTCAAGCAGATGGTTCAGACCGAAACCACTGTAATGCGCGACGGCGTGAAGCGCAGAATTTCTTCGAGTGAATTGGTTCCGGGCGATCTGGTCCTTCTTCAATCCGGCGATAAGGTGCCGGCCGATCTCCGTCTGATTGAAAGTCGCGATCTTCAAGTTGACGAATCGGCGCTTACAGGCGAATCCGTGCCCATCCAAAAAGATACTCAGGCGCTTCCTCCCGATACTGTATTGGCCGACCGTCGCAATATGGCCTACGCAGGGACTCTGACAACCTACGGTCAGGGGAAAGGCTTGGGCGTGGCAATCGGGGGTCATACGGCAAGCGGACAGATTGCCGAAATGATTTCGGAAGCGGCGGATCTGGCCACTCCTTTAACCAGAAAGATCGCCCATTTCAGCGGCATGCTTCTCTATGCCATCGGAGCGCTGGCGGCGGCCACATTTGCCGTCGGCCTTGCTCGCCGCGAGCCTGCCCTTGATATGTTCATGGCATCCGTTGCGCTGGCCGTGGGCATGATCCCTGAAGGGCTCCCCGCTGCGGTTACCATTACGCTGGCCATAGGAGTCAAACGACTGGCGCATCGCCGGGCCATTATTCGAAAGCTGCCGGCGGTGGAAACTCTGGGGAGCACAACCGTCATCTGCAGCGACAAGACCGGAACGCTGACGCAGAATCAGATGACGGTCCAGCAGATTGTCGCGGCCGAAGGCCGGTTTGAGCTTACGGGATCCGGCTATTCTCCGGAAGGCCGTCTGCAGAATGCCGACGGCGCCGCGCTGGAAGCAGTGCCGGCGGGCGTTCAAAAGGTGTTGCTTGCCGGTGCACTGTGCAATGATTCGCATGTTTCTCTGGAAGACGGCAAATGGAAGGTCCAGGGCGATCCGACGGAAGCCGCGCTTCTTGTATCCGCTCAAAAATGCGGATTGGCCCCCGAGGAAGTCTCGAAAAAATTCGCGCGGCTGGATGTAATTCCTTTCGAATCCGATCGCCAGTATATGGCAACCATGCACGCGGATCCGGAAAGCAAAGCGAACAGGATCTACGTAAAAGGCGCCGTTGAAAAAGTGCTGGATCTTTGCCGTGATCAGGCGGGGCCCGGCGGGGAGAGGCTTTCTCTGGATCGCGAGGCCATTCTCCGCGAAACGGAAGCCCTGGCCAAAAACGGCTACCGGATGCTTGCGTTCGCCGAAGGTTTGTGCGACGCCGCGGAAACATACCTTTCCCGGAGCGCATGGCGCGGCAACCTCCTGTTTACCGGTTTGCAGGCGCTTATGGATCCGCCGCGCGCAGAATCCAAGGGAGCCGTTGCAACGTGCCAGGCTGCGGGCATTGAGGTAAAAATGATTACGGGAGATCATGCGCTGACAGCGGCTTCCATAGCAGCGCAACTCGGCATACGCTCCCGCGCCGTGGAAGAAGACGGAACCCCAAAACCAATGACGGGAAGGCAATTGGCCGGCATGACGGACGAAGAGCTGATATCCATCGTGGAAAACGTCGGCGTTTTCGCCAGAGTGGATCCGTCGCAGAAACTGCGGCTGGTGGAAGCTCTCCAGTCGCGGGGCCATGTAGTCGCCATGACGGGAGACGGGGTTAATGATGCGCCCGCGCTCAAGCAGGCGGACATTGGAATAGCCATGGGGCAGGCGGGGACCGACGTCGCCCGCGAAGCCGCGGATATGATCCTTACCGATGATAATTTTGCAACCATCGAAGCGGCCGTCGAAGAAGGGCGCGGAATTTTTGACAATCTGACCAAGTTCATAATCTGGACGCTGCCCACAAACCTGGGTGAAGGCCTGTTGATCATGCTCGCCATTTTTCTTGGTCTCACGCTTCCCATCACGCCCGTGCAGATTTTATGGATCAATATGACGACGGCGGTCTTCCTGGGGCTGGGTCTGGCCTTC
>CAZLHW010000321.1:0-4103 GCA_964559085.1 uncultured Acidobacteriota bacterium
CCCAACGCCTTGCGGACGACTGCCGGGACATGCCGGGCACCGATCTCGACCGCCATCTCGCCAGTGCCGGGTTCGTCGCCGAAGAGGATGATCTCCGGCTTGGGATCCAACCTCGCCCAACTGCGGAGGGCGTTCTTTTGAATGATCGCCGTGTGCCCAGTAAACGCTTTGGGCAGGGCAAAGATCGTCAAACCCGGGTTTGACCGCAACGGCTGCTCCTGTCCGGCAGGACATGGCGCAGCCCCCCCCGTCCGCCGGACCAGATCCTCATACAAACGCCGATAACGAGGACTGGCGGAATCGTGGAGATTCTTCTCCAGCACATCCCGAGCCTGCGTCAGCAGGCCTGTCCGGGCCAGGCACACCGCCAAACCATATGAGAGTCCCGGATCGTGAGGGTCCTGTTCGAGAGCCTTCGCAAGACTCTCGGCGGCGCCACGAATGTCCTTCTGGCGGTATCGGAACGCGATTTCTTGCATCTTCTGGGCATTTCGGACCAGAACCGGCACGGTCTCCAGGGGATGATACAGCACCGAGCCATAGTCTTCTTGGCCACGAGTCGCCCAGACCCGCTCGGACGAAAGATACCCTTTCTCCCACACGAAAAACACGTGTTTACTGCCCGGCTCGTGAACAAGCGGGATGCCATGGCGGTTGACGAACTCCAGCAACGGGATCACCTCTGCGAAACCCATGAAGGAGCCGCCTTCATGATAGGGGGCGTAATGGCCGCGGAAGCACTGCAGTTCGTCGATCTCGCTGCAAACACAATCTTCCAGAAAGCCCCTGGCGTTGTCGGATGTCAATCGTTTTTCGCTAAACCAAAGGTCGTCGACGACCACTAGGCTGCCGTCGGGCAGCGAGGGCAAAGCCGTTTCGAGGACGTGCTTCATGATCGGCACATTCGGAAGATCATGCGCGTCGATGAAGAGGATCACCTTGTCCTGAGCCGTCCAGAGTCGGGAGAAGTCGGTCTGAAGGATGTCCTGCTCCAGGAGCGTCACTCGCGAGAGATCCGCCGGCAGAAACTCCATCGTCTCGCGAAGCGTCTGGAAACTCAGGTCCACTGCGTAGATCCGGGTTTGCTGCGTCGAAGCGATCCACGTTCGAAGCGAAAGCCCACCCAGCGTGCCCAATTCGACGATGACGGTGGGATCGAACTGTCGCGCGAGCGAGGCGAGGGAACACATCGTTCTGGCCGACTGGTCGCGGTAGTAGAGCCGATTCTCCCTACGGGCCAGGACGTCGATCATCTCCTGGAATGAATCCGAACGATCCGCCGTCCCCTGGGCCGCGACCGCGGTCCCTTCTGCGGGGCGAGACCGACGAACCCGAGCGGGTGCGATGCGTCGCTTGGCCGCGAGAGTGCGCATCGCGCCAAGACCGGACTGATCCAGAATCTCCCGGTAGATCTTCAGGACTTTCTCACTGCCTTTGTCGATACTGAATCGGTTTCGAAACTCCACGACGTTTTGCTTGAGCGACGCAAGATCCGCGGCGTTCAAAATACGAGGCAAATCCTCCAGGTCGCGGTCCTGCAGAACGATCCCCAGGTTGTATCGCTCGACCAGTCCCGCCATGTAATGATTATCGGCGTCGATCACGACCGGCAGGCCCGCCCGCAGATAGCTGAGGAACTTGTAGGCCATGAAATAGTTGTAGTCCGAACCGTCCATATCCTTGGGACGCAACAGAGTCGTTCCATAGTCGTACTCGGAGATCTTCCTGACGAACTCCTCCAAAGGCAGCGACGCGCAGGAATGAATGTTCACCAGGCCGTGCGTGCGAATTACTTCCTGGAGGGAGTTGTTCTCACCGGGGACGCCGACGTAGGGGTTGTTATAGATGTACAGGTGTAGATTCTCCCGTGCGAAGTATGGCGCCACGGTCATGAACGCGCGGTAGTACAAGTCGTCGGGATTCGTCGAGGCCAGCATACAGCCGCCGTATACAAGACGAATCAGGCCGTCTTTCGACGAGGGCCTGTTGTAGACCGGTTCCTGAAGATACTCGGTCACCGAGACGATGGATGCTCGGCTATCGTACTTTTCCGCCAGTCGTGTCGAGATTTCCTCGGAACACAGGTGAATGATGTGATCGTAGCTCTTGATGAAATGCTCTTCGGCGCCACGGACCTGTGAGGCGGTGCTATGCGTCTTGGAGAAATACGCATCGGGGAGAAAACCAAGGACTTCATAGAAATCGATGACCGCCCGTCGGCGGTCGGGAATATACGGCGACAAGGGCATCGCCTGGATCCCCCACCCCACGTTCAGATGCACGAGCGAAGGTTCCACGATCTGGAAGATCAACGGCCAAAGGTAAAAAAATGGCTCAACGATCGTTTCGTCGAATCCTTGGTCAATCAAAGGCCGGGGCGAAAGGCCGACGCTCCGCAGGCGTTCCTCCCGACGACGAACCGCCGAGGCCATAATCGCGACGGTGTGAATCTCGCGGTACAGAGGATACAGAACGACATCGTTCCCGTCCCAACGCCGGCGCATCTCCCGAACCGAATCGAACCGACTCAGGTCGATGAATTTTTCAAGATAGTCGTTCGCCAGCCAAGTTCCCCTCCGCTCAGCTGGCGTTCGGCCGGAGATGCTGAAAATCGGAACTGCGACCTCCTCGATGCGTCCGGCCGAATAGACCGGGTATTCCCCGAAGACTTGCGCATCCAGTTTTCCCAACAGAGCATCCTCTACGATGAAACCCCGCAGGGTCAACGATTTCGATTGTTTGAGCATCTGGGCCGTCGCATGCAGGCTCAGGATATCGTCAAGGTACAAAACGCATGGCGGATTCCCCATTTCGGCCAACATCTCGCAAGCCCGCTGCGCCATCCGATCGACATGATATCGACCCGACCAATCCGCCTGCTTCTTACGCACATACTCACTGTCCAGGGACGGCCCGGCCTGTTTGATGCGGGCCTCCACATAACGCGAATACTCCTGCTCGGACAGATACCGCCGACCATCCAAAGACAACATCGCCTCGTCGGAGGAGTCGGAGGCTGAAACCGGCGCGGCACTGACACCCTCCGGTTTGTCGGGAAAACTTGGTGTAAAGCGACGTTTAACCGCCTTTGCTCGGAGTATTCGATCGTACAGGGCCACCACCTTCTCGCCCCCTCGGACGATCGCCCAACGGGAACGGAACCGCGTCACGGATTCCTTGAGTTGTTTCATGTCCTGACGATTCAGAAGGTCAGGCATCCGGTCGTGGTCGCCGTATCCATAGACCACGCCAAGGCCCTGATCCCGAACCAGATCCGCAATAAATGTCTGGTCTTCCGGCACCACGATGGGCAAACCGGCCCGCAGATACGTGATGAACTTCGAGGGGAGGATATAACCATAACTCGTAGGTCGGACGTCTTCCGGAGTAGGCATACACACGCCGAAGTCATACCGCGTGATCTCCCGCACAAACTCATTCTCCGCCAAAGGCATGCAAGCGTGAATGTTGTTTCGTCCCGTCTGTCGGATCAGTTCCTCAACCCCCTTCGGTGCGCCGAATCCATAAAGATAGGGAGACGGAGAGAGATACAGATGGAGGTTTCCGCCGCAGTAGTACTTCACCATCTGGAAGAAGTTCTTGTAGTGCGGGTCTTCTGGGCCCGCGCCCTCCTGGACCAGTAGGCCGCCATAGACGAGTCGGACGATTCCATCCCCCCTGACCGGCTGGGACTCGTAGAGCGGCTCTCGCAAGTATTCCGTCACCGAGATGATCTGTTTACCAGGGTAGATCGCTGCAAGCGAATCAGAGATTGTTTCGCTGCAACGGTGGACGAATCCCTGGAACCGCTCGAAAAGTACTCTCTCCGAAGATCGTGTCAAAGCCAGAGGTTCCGAGTGATGACCGTCCAGCGCCTCGTCTCGAACGAAGGTCAAAAGATCGTAGAAATCGATGATCGCATCTTTCGGGACAAAAGGAGCGAACGGAAGTCCCTGCGTCCCCCATCCGACGTTCACATGAAACAGGTCCGGCGCCAGCGATCGGAACACCAACGGCCACAGATAGAAGAAGGGCTGCTCGATCACCGCGTCAAACTCTTTCGAATCCGAACCTGGCACCGAATTTACCAAGAGCACGGTGGC
>CAZLHW010000321.1:4113-4418 GCA_964559085.1 uncultured Acidobacteriota bacterium
TAGAGTCTGGACCTTTCGATAGTCCACGTATAAGACCGTCCGGCGCCCCTGCAATCTACGGTGGATCTCCTGCGGAATCGAGAGGCGGGATTCATCGATGAAACGAGTCAGGAAGTCGTTGCCCAAGTCTCGTCCGTTGTTGCGAAACGGGCGATCCTCCGAGAGAGTGATCACAACCGCCTCCTCAGAGTCCCGCCAGTCGCTTGTTCGGCAAACCGGAAATGGCGAAAACCACTGGGGCTTGAGGCCCTCGTACAGCGAATCCTCCGCCAGAAACCCCCGAAACCGGCGGGCATCGAACCGAT
>CAZLHW010000321.1:4428-5077 GCA_964559085.1 uncultured Acidobacteriota bacterium
TTGCGCGAGGGTTCGAAGACACTCGAGATCCGACGGCCCTCGAAGGTATAGCCAAGTCGGGCGGTCCTGCTCCAAATTCAGCAGTTCCACCGCCCGCTCGGCCAGCCGGTAGCTGCCGTATTGCTGACGCCATGCCTCGAACCTTTTGGTAACATGTTCCCGTACCAAAACATCAGAAAGTGCACCGATGTGCTCCTCCAAGAAGGCTCTGTAACCGGCATCCGACAAGAAACTCATGCGTTTCACCTTTCAGCCCGTCATGGGCCAGAAATCCGATATACCTTGTTGCCCGAGAGAAACAGGTCGAACACCTTGGCCAAATTCCGCACGAATCCCCTGCCAAGATCCGTCACGAACAGGCCGTCATCCCGCATCTGAACAAGTCCGCGATCTGCGAAGGGTTCCATGGCCTCCAATTCCCTGCGAAAATGCGTCGTGAAATCGACGCCATGGGCGGCTCTGACATCCGCGTAGAAGACCGAGGCCGAGCACAGAATCGATCCGATCACATCCCTGCGAAGACGGTCCTCGTTCGTGAGACGGTACCCCCGGTACACAGGGAACTGCCCCCCCACGATCTGTCGCGTGTACTCCTCCAGCGAATACACGTTGAGGAAGTAGTGCCCCTCCAACTGAAAGGTGCAAGTGG
>CAZLHW010000322.1:0-5058 GCA_964559085.1 uncultured Acidobacteriota bacterium
TATGGAGCGAGCCTGGGGCTACGCATGGCCCTTATCGTCGGCGGCACCTGGGGTATCGCGATGCTCGTTTTTCTCTCGCTGGCTGCGGTGGCCGACAGGGTGGGGACAGCACCCATCTTGCGGCTGGCGCCCGCGGGCGACTTGATTTCGGGATTGCTCACGTTCTGGGTCCTCCGGCAGCATCCGAAATCCGCCTTGGTTTGCAGCACGACGTCGGCTCTTGAACCTTCCTCATGATTTTTCGAGAGGATCGGATATGAGAATTGTAGGTGGGCATCGCGTTCGGATGCTGACAGTGGTGGTCCTGTCGCTTGCAGGGGCCTTTGCATCGGCCCAGACCACCGGCGGCAATGTCGCTGCCGACCTGATGACACGCGTCCCGGCGGATTTTCCGCGGTTCGAATTCGCAGATCATGCGGAGCAGGCGGACCTCCTGACGCATTACCTGTGGTATCACTTCCACCATCGCCTCGGCAATGGCCTGACGCTCTTCAATCAGGAGTACCTTCTGACCTCCGACATCTGGCTGGGCAACGCCCGCCCTCGCGGCTCGGACAAGACGATCCAGGAGGTCCATCGCTCGATGCTCCTGGGCATGCAGATGGACGACGAGGGCTACGTCCTGACCCACCAGCACTTCTCGCACGCCCACGATCACGGCTGGCCGTTTCCGCTCTGGACCCAGTCGGACAATCATCCTGACCGCGTCAAGGGCAAAACCTTCGGCTGGCACTTTCAGCCCCTGGACAAGGTGCCCGGCTGGGTGGGCGACGCCTTGAGACACTGGAAGCGGGACGAGTACTGTGGAGAGAAAGCGGTCTCGCTCTGGGAACTGCACAACGTCCGCTCCTTGGGCATTCGAGAGAATCGCTGGCACCTCGAAGCACAGGGACCGTCGCCTGCGATCGTCACGCCAAAAGGCTACGCGATCGACGCATTCAACGCGCCTTATCTCCAACTACGATGGACTCGCGACGGGAATCCCCAAGGCCCCTCGTTGCCCTATGTGGAATGGCTCTGCGAGGGCGACGCCGAGTTCGGATCGGATCGGCGGTTCTACTTCGTCCCTGAGAAAACGCCTCTATCCGGTGAGTGTTACCATTCCATTCTGGCGATGCACCGCCATCCCAAGTGGAGCGGGCGAATCGAGCGGATTCGGATCTCCCTGGCGCCGGGCCAATCTCAAGGTCATTTCGAGATCGATTCGTTCTTCACCGCCTACGACACGCGGCACACGATCAACAATCCGATCTTCATCTTGGCGAGCGCGCGGTACTTCAACTGGACCGGGGACCTGGACTTCCTGCGGCGTCAGATCAATCGCATGCGCCTGGCCCTTCGTTACCAGCAGACTGAAATGGGTGGTCTGGAGCGCAAACATATTCGCAACACCTGGCCCGGCCACGACGGGCTGGCCGGTTTCGGCAAGGACGCCGACGGCAAGCTAACGATTCGAGGCGGCCATGGCATCGGCAATAACTATTGGGACCTGATGCCCTTCGGATGGGACGATCTCTACGCGACGAACCAGTACTACGCCGCGACGATGGCGATGGCAGAGATCGAGCAGGCGATCGCGGAAAACCCTGGGTGGGGCGTCCCCCTCGGTACGCTCAGGATGGATCCCTCATGGCTGCGCAGGCATGCGGAAGAGGTCAAGAAGACCGCCAATTCGCTCTTTTGGAACCGCGAGACAGGCCGGTTCTTCGCCAGCATCGACAAAGAGGGTCGTCGATACGATTACGGTTATACTTTCCTGAATCTGGATTCGATCTGGTACGGCCTGGCCGACGACGGGCACGCCTCTTCGATCATGGACTGGATCGGGGGCAAACGGATCGTGACAGGAGACACTTCGCAAGGGGCGGACATCTACCACTGGCGTTTCGGCCCGCGGGCGACGACCGTCCGCAACATTACCTGGTATGGGCAGGGCTGGCACGGGCCGGAGTCGATCGCCTGGGGTGGGCAGGTCCAGGACGGTGGTGCGGTTCTGGGCTTCGGTTTCTACGACCTGTGGGCGAGACTGCAAGTCCTCGGGCCCGACGATTGTTGGCAGCGGCTCATGGAGATTCTGGCATGGGAGAAAGAGGTCCAAACAGAGGGCGGCTACCGAAAATACTATGAAGGCGGCAAGCGTGGCACGACCCTCCAGGGTGGCGGGACCGCCGGGGGGCTTGGGATCGATTATGAGTTCTTCGAGAGCAGCTTGGTCCCGTCGATCGTCGTCTATGGTCTGCTTGGTCTTGATGCCCAACCGACACGTATCCTGCGCGTCAGACCCCGATTGCCTGCGGCTTGCACTAGGATCGCGGTTTTCAATCTCCTCTATCAGGGCGTTCGCATGGATGTGGCGGTGAGCGGGAAACAGATCGAAATCACTGTGAAAGACGTTGCCCAGGATCCCCTGAGAATCGCCCTGCAGGAATCCTGGGCTGGACAGGACCTGGAGCGGGTGGATGGCACGTTTCTCATGTCACGGCCGGCGACATATCAATTCAGCCGAAATTGATGAGAATCGGGGAGCTTTTCGGGGGCATAGGAATGCGTGTATTGATCGTGCTCGGTTTGACGCTTGCGGTTACACGGTCTGGTGGAGCGGAGATGATCACATATCCAGGCACTGAGGGGATTCAGCCCTCCGACCAATACGCTGTCGAGGTCGTACAGGGCGATCAGGTCCAAGGCTCTTTCGTGTACGCCACGAACGCACAGTGGCGCAGCAATCGAAGCAAGACCACCTCGTGGACAACCTTCTCATGTTCCGGTCCGGCGACGGTAAGAGTAACCAAACTCAAGGGAGGGTTCTCCACATGCCGGGTCCTTCCCAGCAGTTACCGCATCCTGCCACGAATCGACGGCAACAGTGTTGTATTCGATATGGATCGGCCCCGAAAAGTCTCAGTGGAATTCGATGACGACACCACGCATCCGATGCTGGTGTTCGCCAATCCTCTCGAAGGCAGCAACCCGCATCCCGGCGATCGTGGCGTGATGTACTTTGGACCGGGTGTCCACGATGTAGGCGAGGCCCTGGACATGCCGTCCGACACGACGGTCTATCTGGCGGGCGGGGCCTATGTGAAGGGCCGGCTCCACAGCCGCAACGCGCGAAACGTCAGGATTACCGGCCGGGGTATACTTTCCGGGGAGAACTTCAAACCGGGGAGCGAGGACCTTATCCGATTCCGGGATGTCGAAGACGTCATGATAGAAGGGATCACGCTGGTCAATTCGCCGCATTACAACGTCTGGCTGGACGGCAGCAATCACACCGTCCGAAATGTGAAGATGATCGGATGGTACTTCAGTACGGACGGCGTCTCCACAGGATATCGCGGATTGGTGGAGGATTGCTTCTTCAAGGTCAACGACGACGCGGTCAAGCTGTACGTATCCGAGATGACGGTGAAAGACTGCGTCATCTGGCAGATGGAAAATGGGGCGCCTTTTCAGATCAGTTGGAACATGCCCAGCGACAACAGCGGTTTCCACGTCTCCAACATCGACGTGATCCGTGTAGAGCACCAGTGGGACAACAAGAACGAGGCGGTATTTGACGCCATTCATGGGGGACGCGCCCACATGAGTGATTATCTCTTCGAGGACATCCGGATCGAAAACGCCGACTGGAGACTGTTTTACATTACGATCGACCAGAACGAGTTTGCCGATTCCAGCCAAGGAATGGGGCGGATCTCCAATCTGGTGTTCCGTAACATCTCATCAACAGGGCCCATGCGGCGTCCGAGCGTCATCAAGGGCTGGGATGCAGACCACCGCGTCAGCAATGTGCTGTTCGAGAACGTGAAGATCGGCGGTCGGATCATTTCCGGCCCCTTGGAAGGCAATTTCCTGATCGATCCAAATATCACGGACAACATCCGCTTCGTGGTTACGGAACCGCGTCAGGATTAGGGCCCTCAGGTCCTCCGTGGGGAGACCGGCTCTGGAGGTTCGATATTCTGACGGCCTGTTCCTTGGTGAACGCGCCCACGCGGGTGCGCTCCAGTTGATCCACGTATCCGCCTGTGCCCAATGCTTCGCCCAAGTCCCGAGCGAACGCCCGCACAGAGAATCCCGACCCGGGGATCTCGCCCAGCGTCTTGGTCGCAGCCCGGCCCACTGCGACGACCAGGACGCCTTTGGCGCAAGGATCCAGCGTGCCGGCGTGGCCCACACGTTTTTGCCGCGTGACGCTGCGGACCACGTCGATCACGTCGTGCGAGGTCATTCCCTCGTCCTTATAGACAGCAAAGATGCCTTCCTGGGGTACCAATGTCTGATCAATCATTTTACCATTATAACAAACTCGACAAGGGACTGACGAATTTGCTATGATAGAGGGTGTGTTTCGGGCAGGGATTGGGTCGGCTCTCTTGAAGGAGGAACCGATGAATCGCATCGCGGTGTTGAGGCGTTTGTTGTGTTTGTGCCTGTTCAGCAGCTTGTTCATTTTGCCGGCTTGTCTTCCGTCGATCGCAGCGGCGGCGACCTACGGCGGGGGTAGCGGCACCGAAAAGGATCCCTTCCTCATTCAGGACGCGAATCAATTCATTCTGATCGGCCAAACGCCGGGCGACTGGGGCTCGCATTTCAAGCTGGTCAGCGATATCGATCTGTCGGAACACGACCCGACGACCCTTCAACCGATCGGCCGTTGGGTATCGTTGGGCAACAACGCCAACCAGCCTTTTACCGGCAGTTTCGATGGCACCGGCGAGACCGTCCGCGGATTTCAGTACAAAGACATGCAATCTCCATATGTCGGTTTGTTCCGCTATGTGACGGGGGAGATCCGCGATCTCCACCTGGGCGCGCCCGGCATTGTCGCCGACGCTATGGGGGCCGGGGCTCTCGTGGGATATTTGGGCGGCGGCGGGGTGTACAACTGCTCTGTGACGGACGCGCGTGTGTCGGGCAACGGTGAAGTGGGGGCTCTCATCGGACTGGTTGCCGGCAGGGGCGGGGCGGGGGGGCCGCGCGGCCGGGGCGCGCGCGGGGGGGCCGGGGGGGGGGTGGGCGGGGGGGGGGGGCGGGGGCGGCCCCCCGGGGGGG
>CAZLHW010000323.1:0-5050 GCA_964559085.1 uncultured Acidobacteriota bacterium
TATAGCCGCCGCCGCCCGGCTCCGCTCCGGGATACCAGGTAGCCCACCAGTTCACGGCCAGGTATACCACAAACGTAAGCATCGGCATCCATGCAGAACCGATATCCGGAGTAAAAGAAAGAATCGACCCTCCTCCGCCTCCGGACGCAGCCCGGGCATTATCCAGCTGCAGAAGCTTGTCTTTCAGAGCCCCCATACCGCCTACTGCACTGACGGCAAAGATTGAGAGAACAATCATATTTCCCATCTTCAGTACAAACTGGAAGAGATCCGTGACCAGCACTCCCCATAAGCCGGAAAGGGTCGAAATCATGGCCGTCAGCAGCATGATGCCGAAAACCAGTAGAAGCGCTTGAATTTTTGTGACCCCGAAGATGAGCACGAGAATCTTCACCATCGCGAGGTTCACCCAGCCCATGATGATGCAGTTGATGGGAAGTCCCAGATAGATCGCGCGAAAGCCGCGAAGGAACGCGGCCGGAGTTCCCCCATAGCGAATTTCGGCAAACTCGACATCGGTTAACACGCCGGCGCGGCGCCACAACCGGGCGTAAAAGAAGACCGTGAGCATTCCGCTCATCAGCATATTCCACCATAACCAGTTCCCTGCGATGCCGTGGCTCGCCACCATCCCGGTCACGGCGAGAGGGGTATCCGCAGCGAAAGTCGTGGCCACCATCGACGTTCCGGCAAGCCACCAGGAAACCTTCCGTCCCCCTATAAAATAATCTTCGGTGGACGCAGTGGCTCGTTTCCGGTAATAAAGCCCGATAAGAATGTTGAACAGAAAATAGACCGCAATTGCCAGCCAGTCGATCAGAGTGAGATGCATCAGAGCCTCCACAAACGCCCGCATTAAAAAAATAAAATGCTCACGAATGTCATCGAGTTTTGCAAACCTCAATCCTTGTTTGTTCTCGGTAAATCGTCAATCGCAAATTGAAGCGTGCTATAATTTTTTCAAAAAGGAAGTGATCCTATGGACTCCAATGAATTGAGGAATCGATGCGTTGGTGCAATCGTGGGATTTGCAATAGGGGATGCGCTGGGTATGCCGGTGGAGTTTCTGAGCCGGGATCAAATCCGCCGCTATTACGGCAAGCCCGTGGACGGCTTCATCCGAGCCCACCCGGGCCATGCCAGTGATTGCCTGCCTGAAGGCTCCTACACCGATAATACACAGACTATGCTGGCAACGGCAGAGTGTCTGATTGAATGCAGGAAAATGGATCCTGCCAGGCAGGCGGACGCCTTGCTTGCGTGGTTTCTAAATACGTCGCCTCATCGAACGCCTTCCACGGCGAACCTGAGAGCCTGCAAGCACCTCTCTGCCGGAAAACCTTGGAACAAGAGCGGCGTTTTCAGCAGCGGCTGCTCTGCTGCGATGCGTATGACGCCGATCGGGATTTTTTTCAGCGGCTGCTCTGAAACACTTACGCGCGCGGCCATCGATGACTGCATCATCACACACAATGAACCCAGCGCCCGCGCGGCCTCAGTCTGTGTTGCCTATCTGACCTCGCGGTTACTGCAATCGGACAGACGTTCGCTGCCGGGAAATCAGGTGCTGGAAACAGCCGACCATATTGCCCATATGGATAAAGACCTTGCCGCACTCCTTCGCTGGACAACTCAAATAACACACCTGCCCCCGGAAGAGGCGTTGTTCGAAATCGGCACCAGCTCCGATGCTGTTGAAGCGATACCGGCAGCCGTTTATTGCTTTCTGAAATATCCGAGAAATTTTGCCAGCGCCGTATTGACGGCGGTTAATGCCGGAGATGCGGCCGATGCCATCGGGGCGCTGACGGGCAGCTTCGTTGGAGCGCTGGCCGGATTGGAAGCGATTGACAGGAAATGGCTGGATAAGCTGGAAAACTCCGACGTGCTGATCGGAGTGGGTGAAAACCTCGCGCGCCTCAGCGCCCAGGCGCCGGCAACAGCTTAGAAGCTTAGGATTATGTGTTTTTCACGATAATCGATTCCAGAACGTTTGCAACATCCTCGGCTTTATCTGTGGCAGCTTCAACAGTCTCTATAATCTCTTTCCGCTTGATCACATCGATGGGATCCTTCACCTCATCGAAGAGAGCTGCAATGGCCGCCTGAAAGAGCCGGTCTGCATCATTTTCCAGGCTATTGATTTCAATGCACCGTTCCACTACATGATTATTGTCTTGAAGATTGGATACGGCGGCCCCGATTGTTTCCGCCTGTCTCTGAAGAACCCCGCATATTTCGGGCACAGCCTTGATAGGTTCGGTAATCCCGAACAGCACAATACGCGTGGCAGCACCGTCAATCAGATCGAGAACATCATCCAGAGCCGCACACAGGTCGTGAATGTCCTCGCGATCGATCGGCGTGATGAAGGTTTTATTCAATTCATCGATAACCGTGTGCGTCAGCTCATCACCTTTATGCTCCAGGTCCTTGATCTTTGACGCCATGGACCTCAGATCCTCTTTGGGATTTCGCACCATATTCCCCAAGAGTTCGGCAGCCTCAAGAATACAGACTGTCATTTGTCCAAAAATCTTGAAGAACTTTTCGTCTCGTTTTAGAAGCTTAGCCATCGCTTTTCCACGTGCCGGCCTTGACCCGTTAGTTATCCGATCCAGGCTGATGAATGCATACCCGGATAGATTGCAAATGCGGGCGCATTATACCATCCATATCCCATGGCGCAAGAAAAGCTGAAGAGAAGATTTTCACAGCAGTTGTGGAAAACTGTTGAAAAGCAGGGTTTTGAACAGGAGTAACCTGTTGAATTATTAAACCTTTTGACCGCTTTGCATAAACAATGTGCAATCCGTTATAGGCATTGCGTTCTATCGGCGGCTGCCCTTGCATTTCCGCGATGGAGCAAAGGCTACACAACGTCGCCCGATTCGTAATCGGCAAGAATTGTGGGGCTGCGGCCGAATAACTTACTGATTGGCGGCTTGATTTTCCGGGTAATAAAAAACGCCCGGATCGTCCGGCGAAGTTTGGCCTCTGGATAAATTTTGCAGAATGAACTGGCGGTCTGTCTTGCGTTTCTGAACAACCGCCCGCGCCAGCAATTCCTTTAGGTCATGACCCTCCAATGTTCTTCCTTTGATGATGACGGAATAGACTTTTTTCATGGCATCCTCTTTATTGATATTTACGCAGGACACTAACCACAACACCCTGAATTTTAACCCTTGATCCATCCAAGACTATTGGCGCCAGCGCTTCATTGGCAGGCTGGAGTCTTACCTGGTCTCCTTCGGGATAAAACTTCTTTAGTGTGACATTTTCTCCATCAATCAGCGCAACAACCGTTTCGCCTGTAGCAGCAGTCTCACGCGACTCCACCACGACAAAATCACCATCTTGGATATGCTCCTCAATCATCGAGTCTCCCTGCACTCGAAGGACGAAATATTCACTTTTTCGCGGCAGAAAATAGTCCGGGATTTGAAGTGTTTCCGGAGAAGAAACGGCTTCTATGGGCCTGCCTGCGGCGACGAAGCCAAGAAGCGGAAGATTCTGCACACCGCCTTCGCTGCCGGTAGACAATTGAATGGAGCGGGCCCGATTGGAATCCCGATGCAGATAGCCGCGTCGCTCCAGTGCTTCCAGGTGTTTGAATACAGCGTTAAGTGAAGCAAAATGGAAGTGTGCCGCGATTTCCTCCATGCTGGGCGAGTAACCATTGCTCTCTATGAATTCCGAGAGGAAATCCAGAATTTGCTTCTGTCTTTTTGTCAGTTTCATTTTATTCACCTTTTTTTCACTCCGATTCTAGGTGATATTTTGGTGAATATCAAGAAAAAAGTCTTCGAACCTTTTATGGAGGTTTCCGGCAGTTGCCGGTTCCAAGATAAAAGACTCGAAGACTGATTTCTTCCCGATTGAATTCCGGCGGCTTAGCGCGGCCGGCTGCTCCGGATTCCGGCTGCGGAGCAGGCGGGCCAATTATAGACGGGATATTCCTGTTACCAGGTCGCTGCAGGTTATTGAAAAAAAGCGCATCAAAGCTTGTAGCCCTTCCCCTCCTTCTCCGGAAGGCTCACAACAACGGTGACTTCCTTTTTATCGCGAATGACTTTCAGAGTTATGGATCCTTCAGATCTGTTGCGGATGTACCGCGTCAAATCTTCAGGATTATCTACCGATTTGCCGTCCATGCTGAAGATCACATCCCCGGACTTAAGCTTCCCGGCGCTCGGAGAACCCTCCATCACTTCGGCGACCAGAACTCCCTTTTTGCCAGGCACACCTAGAAACTCGGCCAGTTGATCGGTTAGGGGCTGAACCGTAACACCCAGACGCGGCTTCGGTTCAGGAGAATCGCGCCTTTCTGGGCGGAATCCGAATCCATCCGGCAATCGGAATTGGTAGGATCGCCAGCCGGGTCCACCGGAGCCATTTGGATCAACCGGTATTGGTTTCTCTGCCCTGCCGAGGGGACGCTTCTCAAGTTTTGCGCTTAGATTTATGCGCTTTCCATCGCGGTTCACAACCAAGTCCACCTTGCGCCCAACCGGGGTTTCCCGCACCAGCCGGGACATCTGCAGCGACGACCAGACCTGAATGCCGCCATATTCCAGAATTACGTCACCATCCTTAATGCCGGCTGTGTTCGCAGGGCTTCCCTTTACCACAGAACGAACGATCACACCGCGTTCGCTATCCAGCTTGTATTTGGACATGTTGCCTGCATCGACATCATCCATCTGGATCCCAAGATATGCGCCGCTTGAATCATTCTGCAGTAGATTTGAAAATCTCCGAGTCTGTGCATCGGCAAAAGGAAGACCTGCAGATATGGCCATGCAAACAATTGTCATGCGGATCAAATATTTTTTTAAAGAACTCATGCCAGCCTCCCCATGTGGCCATAGGCCATCACTTTTCACCAGTCAATACGGACCGCGGAAATGGCCGTTCCAAAATTTGGTGAGCGCTTTCTGTAAATCCGGGGCGTCCAAAACTCCGGCTCTGATTGAAATATTTCTTTTTTTTGGAAAAGGGCGGTTTATGATTGGGAGATTCCGGTGATCTCGGCCGTGGGGCACGA
>CAZLHW010000324.1:0-2314 GCA_964559085.1 uncultured Acidobacteriota bacterium
GCATAGCTTTGAAGCCCGCCATCCGACATTCCGCGAAATTCCGGCAGATGCATGCAATTCATGCCGGGAGGATAACAAGACGACGAGCGAAGGGGGCCCCGATGAAACATAAAACAGAGCTGATGCTGTTTGCTCCGACAATTCAAAAGTTCCACCTCTTTGAGGGCTCCTTTGTGTAAAAGCAGCATCCCCTGTGCGATCCGGATAGCGCCGGCAATCCGGTATCCGATTCCATCAAGCACTAAGCGCTTTGTCTCGCCGAAAAATGAATTGGAATCGGGCGATTATCAGAATAGAATTCAAACAAAGCATTGGACTGCGAGCAACATTCCGACGAACATAAAATCCTTGAGGTACCGCATGCTTAAATACCTATTACCGTCTGTCCTGCTTATGGCCGTTTTTATTTCCGGGGCGGCGATTGGCGCCGCAGAACCGGAGGAATACTGGATGTATGTGGGCACTTATACAAGTGGCGGCAGCAGGGGGATCTATCCCTTTCGTTTCCGTGCGGCAAGCGGGGAGGCATTCCCAGCCGGTGATGCAACCCGAATTTCGAATCCCTCATTCCTTGCGTTGCATCCGAACAACCGGTACCTATACTCCGTCAGCGAGGTCTCCAGCTTTCAGGGCAAGAACGGAGCGATTGCTGCGTTTTTAATTGACGGCAAAACGGGTGCGCTGACGTTTTTAAATACGGTCTCTTCGGAGGGGGGCGATCCCTGCCATCTCACCATCGACAAGTCCGGCAAATGGCTGGCGGCGGCCAACTACAGAACAGGAAGTATATCGGTTTTCCCTGTCGCCGAAGACGGGAAATTGGGCCGCGGCGTTTCGTCCGTACAACACAGCGGATCCGGCAAAGACATGACACGACAGGAAGGTCCCCATACGCACTCCGTCCATTTTTCTCCCGACAACCGCTTCCTGCTGGCCTCCGACCTTGGCTTGGATAAGATCATGGTTTACCGTTTCGATTCCACAAGGGGAGCGCTTACGCCCAACAATCCTCCATTCGCAAAGCTGGCTCCGGGATCCGGTCCGCGCCGCTTGTCTTTTCACCCTAACGGCCGGTTTGTGTACCAGGTCAATGAACTGAATTCCACTCTGACTGTATTCGCCTTTGACCGGGACGCGGGAAGTTTGCGGGAAATTGAGACTGTATCGACTTTGCCCAAAGATTATTCCGGCGCAAACTCTGCAGCGGAAGTTGCCGTGCATCCCGATGGGTCCTATCTGTATGCTTCCAATCGCGGGCAGGATAGCATCGCGGTATTTGCCATCAAGGATGAGGGGGCGCATTTAGAGCTTGTGGAGCACGTTTTAACACAGGGAAGAACCCCCAGGCATTTTGCGCAGGATCCGACGGGGAATTTTCTGATCGCGGCCAATCAGCATTCAGGAGTGATTTTGGGATTTCGGATTGATCGAAAGACCGGCAAGCTTGTTCCCACAGGCAATGCCTTGAGAGTTATTAATCCTGCCTGCATTCTGTTTGCGCCCAAACAGTGAAATCTCATGCTGTTTGCGAATCTTTGCATTTTTTTGCGTCTTAGCGGCTAATTCATCCTGACCGCTAAGACGCAAAGTTTCGCAACCATCGCCATTACTTGATGGAGAGGAGCTCGATTTCAAAGATGAGGGGCGCGTTGGGTCCGATCTGGCTGCCGGCGCCTTTTTCTCCGTAAGCAAGGTTGGATGGAATAAAAACCTGCCACTTGGAACCCACGGGCATGAGCTTCAGAGCTTCGCTCCAGCCTGGAATGACACCGCCCTGCACCTTGATAGTCAAGGGTTCGCCTCGTTTATAGGAGCTGTCAAATTCCTTGCCATCAATAAATGTTCCGCGGTAGTGGCACACAACGGAGTCGGCATTGGAAGGTGTTTTGCCATTGCCCGCTTTCAGGATCTTGTACTGCAAACCACTCGGCAGAACGGTGACGCCCTCTTTCTTTGCATTCTCCTGGAGAAAGGCATCTCCCGCCTTTTTATTGCTTTCGGCCGTCGCTTTTCGCACCAGGGCAAGCTTGACGGCAACCTCCTGCTGGAAAGCGTTCATTGTCTTTGCAAGTTCTTCTTCGGTCATGAGCAAGGGCGCGCCCGAAAGCGTATCTCTCATTCCACGGATTACCACATCGAGATCAACTTCTATCCCCTGGCTCTTGAAATTCCGGGCTACGCCGACTCCGATGCCGTAGTTGATTTTATCCTGCTGTGTTTTCAGGACCGGCGCCTCCTGGGCAAAAACGGCGTCCAGCAGCATAAAAATTGCGAGGATGTTGAGTGATTTCGTGTTTTCTCGTTTTGGCGTGTG
>CAZLHW010000324.1:2324-4485 GCA_964559085.1 uncultured Acidobacteriota bacterium
CCGGCCGCCGCGGCCGCCGTGAAGAAACTGCGTCTTTCCATGTTTTCTCCTTTTGGTGTTTGTGCTCCCAAGCCCCCCGGCAAAACCCGGCGCCCCCGACGCACCGGCCGTGGCCGCGACCGATGCTATGGGAAGCGAATCCGACATGCAGCAATGCGGCCGGAACCGACGCCCGCCGGGTTCCAGGTCCTTGATGCATACACGCTCGCTCCCCATTCCCTATAAACCGTTAAGTCCCGGCGCGGCCTTCAGCCCCTCGCCGTTCCTGCAGCGCTTCATTTCAAAATGCCATTTCCATACCTCGTAGATAGCGGGGTAGACCATTAATTCAAGCAGGAAGGAAGTAAAGACGCCGCCGATGACGGGCGCGGCAATGCGCTTCATTACATCGGATCCCGTACCCGTTGCCCAGAGAATCGGCACCAGGCCGATAAAGTCTGTCGCAACGGTCATGAATTTGGGGCGGATGCGTTTTACCGCGCCATGCATAATCGCTTCGCGCAGATCGGCAAGCGTTCGGAGCCGTCCTTCCTTTTTGGCCTGTTCATACGACAGGTCGAGGTAGAGCAGCATAAACACCCCGGTCTCGGCATCGACGCCGAGAAGAGCAATCAGCCCGACCCAGACTCCGATACTCATGTTGTAGCCGAGGAAATAGAGAAACCAGATGGCGCCTATGGCGGAGAACGGCACGGCCAGCACCACGATCATGGTTTTCGTCGCGGATCGGGTATTAAGGTACAGCAACAGGAGTATCAGAAATCCCGTGATCGGCAATACGAGCATGAGCCGTTTGTTGACCCGCTCCATTGCTTCGTACTGTCCGCTCCAGATGATGGCGTACCCCGGCGGCAGCGCCACCTGGCTGCGCACGACTTCCTGTGCTTCCTTCACATAGCTGCCCGGATCCCGGTCGCCCAGATCCACATAGACATAGCCGGTCAACAGGCCGTTTTCATTGCGGATCATGCCGGGTCCGCTGGCCATCTTGATCGCGGCGAGCTCCGAAAGAGGGATTTGCCTATTTCCCCCCGCCGGGACCAGCACGCGCCCCAACGCATCCAGGTCCGATCGAAAATCCCGCATGTAGCGAACATTCACCGGATAGCGCGCCCGGCCTTCCACGGCAGTCGTCACATTTTCGCCGCCGATGGCATTCTGCACCGCCGACTGTGCTTCATCGATCGTCAGCCCGTATCTTGCAAGGGATTCCCGGTTCCATTCGAAATCGAGGAAATAACCTTCCCCTGTTCGTTCGGAAAAAACGCTCCGCGTCCCTTGAACAGAGGGCAGCACGGCTTCCACGCGCGCTCCAATCTCCTGAATTGTTTCGAGATTATCGCCATGAATCTTCAGGCCGACCGGAGTCCTCATGCCGGTACTGAGCATATCGATGCGCGCCTTTATCGGCATTGTCCATGCATTGGAGACTCCCGGCACTTTGACCGTTGCATTCAGCTGATCCACCAGCTGCTCGGGAGACATGGTATCCGGGGTAAAGCGCCGGAAGACGGGCTTGAGCCATTCCGGAGCCCACGAAGAATACCATGTGGGGACTCTGCGCCACTCCGAGCGCGGCTTCAGTGTGATAATCGTCTCCAGCATTGACAGGGGCGCCGGGTCCGTGGATGTCTCGGCGCGTCCCGCTTTGCCGAGCACCCGGTCCACTTCGGGAAAGCTCTTGATCAACCGATCGGTAATCTGAAGCACGCGTTGCGCTTCACCGATCGATATCCCCGGCATCGTTGAAGGCATGTAAAACAGCGCTTCCTCGTAGAGCGGCGGCATGAACTCGGACCCCAGCGACAGAAAAACCGGAATTGTGATCGCGAACAAAACGATCGCGGCCGCGATCACAAACCATTTGTACTGCAGCGACCACCTGCAGGCGGGACCGTAAATCCGGATCAAGGCGTTGCTGACCGGGTGATGGTCTTCCGAATGAATTCGCCCGACGAACAACGCATTGGCGGAGCGGGCCAGCCAGCGCGGGCGGAAGCGGAAATTTTTCAAATGCGTGAACGTAAGGCGCAGCGCGGGATCAAGTGTAATCGCCAGGATTGCGGCGCCAATCATACCAAGGGTCTTCGTATATGCCAGCGGTTTGAAAAGCCTCCCTTCCTGTGCTTCCAAAGCGAATACCGGAATGAAGGAGACTGCG
>CAZLHW010000324.1:4495-5050 GCA_964559085.1 uncultured Acidobacteriota bacterium
AAAAACTTGCGCCGCCGACCTCCTTCACCCCCGACAAGACCACTTCTATGTAGTCCTCACGCCGCCCATCGCTCTCCCAGACTTCCAGTTTTTTATGAGCCTGCTCCACCACAACAATAGACGCATCGACCATGGCGCCTATGGCAATCGCAATACCCCCCAGCGACATAATATTGGCGGTAATTCCCATACCGCGGAACGGAATAAATGCAATCAGCACCGCGATGGGAATTGTGATCATCGGGATGAGGGCGCTTGGGATATGCCAGAGAAAGAGCAGTACGATCAGCGATACGGTTATAATCACCTCGAGGACGGTGGTTTTCAGCGTGTCGATCGAATTGCGGATTAATCCCGAGCGATCATAGATTGGAACCACCTTGACGCCGGCAGGGAGTCCCGGCTCAATCTGTCGGATCTTATCCTTCACGCGTTCGATAACATCGAGCGCGTTCTCTCCCTGGCGCATGACAATGATGACCGAGACCGCTTCACCCGTACCATCCAGGTCGGAGACCCCTCGCCGCAGATCGTGCCCGAGAGAAACCTGACCGA
>CAZLHW010000325.1:0-369 GCA_964559085.1 uncultured Acidobacteriota bacterium
GCACCAGCGGATCCAGGACCGGTTCCTTCGCCCTGTATTCCGCACGAAAGAAAAAAATCCAGCATACCAGGGAAGCACCGAGCAGGCCGACAATGGGCATCGATATCCACGGATAGGTCTCGCCGCCAAGAGAAATGCCGATAATCAGCAGCGCAGAAGCCGCCGTCACCAGCAGGGATCCGAGAAAATCGATTTGAGGCTCTGCACCCCGCTTTCTCATAGGCGGCAATCCGACCATTACGAGAAAAAAGCAGAGGATGAGAAAGGGGACCAGAATCCAGAACACATACTGCCAGCCCCAGTTGTCCGAAAACCAGCCGCCGAGCGGGGGACCGATAAGAGCCGCGACGCCCATCGGAGCGTTGAGCC
>CAZLHW010000325.1:395-5046 GCA_964559085.1 uncultured Acidobacteriota bacterium
GTACCAAGACTCCCGAAGGAGGTGGCGAAGATCAGGAATACAAAATGGGTGCTGAGGGCGCTTAATACGGTCCCGATCAGAGCGAACAGCACCGACAGAAGGAGCATAATCCGGCGTCCATACATGTCGGAGAGCTTGCCGAAAAGCAGCGTCACAAAGGCGCTGACCACGCCCGGAATGGAGACCGACCAGGCATATAGGGACATGCCGTTGAGGTCGGCTGCTATCTTTGGGCGCGCGATATTCAGCATCTGGATGAAACTGGCCATAATCCCGTAAACGAGGAAAATAGCGAGCAGGCCCAGAACAATATGCTTCTTGTCATAGTTGTATGCAGGCAACTCCTGAGACATTCCGGGGGCTCCTCTCCTCTGGCAGTAATAAAAAAATCGAACCCAACACCCATGCAGGTCCTGCAAATGGGAAGCTTAAGCGCTGTAGAGCATGATTGTTTTGATTCTTCCAGGCCGTAGTTTAGCCTATTGAAGTCTGTTTCGAGAAAGAATCTTTGAGGGTTGCGCCAAGAACGCGAAGATTTGGGTCCTGGGAAATGCCGCTACATTGTTTTGGCCGCATTGTGATACGATTGCGCAATCAGCAGGAATTCTGTGAAAAGAATTTATAAAGGAGACACAGCCATGAGTCCTGTCCGTAAAAGAGAAAAAGGCACCACGCGAAGAGGTTTTGTAAAAAATATTACCGCCGGCGCCGGCGGCATCGCTCTGGCAAGCTCGCTGAGGGGTGCAATGACGCCCAATGAGAACGGATTGTTTGCGGCACCCGAGGCGGCGCCCTCCGCCGACGGCACCAAATAAGGAAAATATTTTTTGAGAGACAATCACGAGCCGCCCAAAGCCAACGATTTTGTAAGTCTGAACAGTATTCCTCCCTTTCCCGAAATCGCCAGTCCCCAGACCTACTTCCGCGGCGCTTCCGCATTGCCGGGGGCTACAGCCACAATAGGATGGCAGGTATTTAAAGCGCCCGTTTGCTGGGAAACGCCTCACACACATAAATATGACGAGTTTCTGATTTTCCTCGGGGCGGAGCTCCCCGACCTATGCAGCAGCTTCGATGCGGAAATCGATCTCTGGATGGGGCCGGAATTGGAAAAGCACACCATCACATCAACCACCGTCGTCTTCATCCCCAAAGGCCTGGAACATGCCCCATTGAATTTCAGGGTGATCAGAAAACCCGTGTTGTTCCATGCGCTGTATCTGGGTCCTTCTCTTGATCGGCATAATACTGTTCCGAATTTTGACTTAACCAAATTTGACTGGGGCGGCCCCGCAAACCTTAAGATCTTTGGTCCGCCCAAGAAGCAATAAGCAGCAGGCCGCAGGCGGTATAAAAATGAACCGCGGATTTCCATAGATCTGCGCAGCTCATAAATTTTGACCTGTCGAGATCCGCGGTCAGCTCTCATTTACCTTTTCACGACAGGAATCCAGATAGACCCCGGCGGCAAGGAGCAGAAACATAACCAGGCCGAGCCAGTTATGCCATTCCTGCAGCCGGGGGCCGCAGATTTTTACGAGGTCGGGTATAAAGGACACCCTCCAGGAATCTTCCATAAAACGCAGCAGCGCCGCCAGCACGCCGACAAGCGCGCCGCCGGCGATAAAACCCGAGGCGATCAGCGTCCCTTTTTCGTGACGCGCCTTGCTTAACGCGGCATTTTTCGACGAGCGCTGCAGGAGCCAGGCCACTGCCGCCCCGAGAACCAGCGGAGAATTCAGTTCCATCGGCAGATACATGCCGAGTGCAAAGGCAAGAGCGGATACGCCGCACATCGCGACCGCCACGGCGAAGACGGCGCCCAGCGCATAGAGAAACCAGGGCGCTCCTTCCGCAGCCATTACGCCGCGCAGCACGGCGGCCATCGCATTCGGCTGCGGAGCCGGCAAAGGGTTCGGATGCGCGGGGCCGGGAGCGAATCCATAAACCTTCGACAGCAGGAGAATAACGGCCGTCGTCGCGGCCGATGCGGCAATCGCCCCGATCATGTTGCTGATCTCGATCCGCCTTGGAGTTGCGCCAAGCCAGTAGCCGATCTTGTACTGCGTGACCAGCGACCCGGCCATCGATAAGGCCGTGCAGACAACGCCGCCGACCAGCAGAACCTGAAGCATGCCCGATGCTCCACCCAGCCCAAGCGAAGAGAGAACAACGGCGGTTACAATCAGAGTTGTGAGCGTCATGCCGGAAATCGGCGTGATCGATATCATCGCGATGGCCCATGCGGATACCGCGGCAAACAAAAAGGCGATTACAAGCGTAAGCAGCACCGACAGGAATCCAAGTTTCGTGGCGCCGTCCACTCCGGCCAGCACCGAGAACCGAAAGTAGAGAAACACAAGGATGCCCGTAACCGCTATGCCCAAAAGAACAGCCGACATCGGCAGCGCCTGTTCGGTTCTCTCCTGTTCCGCCGCAGAGCCCCTCCGGCGCAGCAGGCGAACAATTTCTCCCGTAGCCTGCCGCGTGGCCTGGATGATGACGGGCGACATTTTAAGGATGGACAGGACGCCGGCGGCAAAAATGCCGCCGATGCCGATCGGGCGGACGTATTCGAAAAAGATTTCTTCGGCCTGCATCCGGGACAGCGGCGTTGCAGCAGCCGCCAGAGCTCCGGGGATGTATTGGCCCAGGTAAGCAAACACCGGGACAAGCACAAAGAAGGATACAAACGAGCCGGCAAGAATGATCGCGGCATAGTCCAGCCCCATGATGTATCCGAGTCCCAGAACGGCCGCGGAGGTATTCATCGTGAATACGGCTTTGTATTTGTCCGTAAATGCGCTGAGCGCCCCGATGGCGGCGGTGGAAAAGTTTTCGGTCCACGCGCGCATGGACGGGCCGAGGAAATCGAAAACTGCGGCCGTGATTGCCGCGTAGCTGAGGACGACGGCGCTATGCCCGCCCCGTCTGCCGGCCATCAGGATCTCTGTTGTGGCGCGCGCCTCCGGGTAGGGCAATGCGCCGTGCAGTTCGCGGACAAAATAGCGGCGGAACGGCGCGAGCAGGAAGATGCCCAGAAATGCGCCCAGGAGCGGAACCAGGAAAATCTGGAAAAATGAGCTGCGTCCCTCCAGGCCAAGGATATAAATGGCGGGCATTGTGAAGACGGAACCGCCGGCGACAATGCCCGACGTGGCGCCGATGGCCAGCACATTTACATTTTCCAGCAGCGTGGACGCGCGGCGGCGCAGGAATTTGACGGCGAACACCGAAAAACCGACCGCGAGAATGGAAATCGGGATGGCCGATTCTATTCCCTGTCCAAGCTTCAGGGCGATGTAGGTGGCCGCCGCGGAAAATAGGATCGACCATCCAAACCCCTGGAGTACCGAACGGAGGCTGATTTCCGGCACCTGCGCCCCGGCCGGAATCACGGGCTCGTATATTTCTCCCGGAGCCAGTTTGCGAAATGCATTCTCCGGAAGCCGGGCGTCCTGTCCCATATCCACCGCATCCACATTCGCTTTACGCATTGCATTTCTCCGTGACCCGACCGATTGAGTTGCGTGACTGCTTATCCACAAACCGGTCAATGAGCTTCCGCGCAATGCTCAGTTTCCCGGGAATCCGTGGAAGATTGTCCGCTTTATACCAGCCCGCTTCGACGATTTCCTCGCCGTCAACCTTTATCTCCCCGGACTCGTACTCCGCCGTGAACCCAACCATGAGGCTGTCGGGGAACGGCCAGGGCTGGCTCCCAAAATAGGCCACGTTCTTCACACGGATGCCGGTCTCCTCCAGGATTTCGCGTTGCACCGCTTCTTCAAGGCTTTCTCCGGGTTCCACAAATCCTGCCGGTACGCTGTAAAAGGGCTCGACGAATCGGGGAGAGCGCGCAAGCAGCAATGTGTCGCCTCGCTCAACAAGGACTATGATGGCCGGAGAGATGCGGGGAACGTCCCTGCGACCGCAGGCGACGCATTCGGTGGCCCGGATATCCGCGCCGGCCTTCCGCCTTCCGCCGCAGGCGCGGCAGAATTGATAGACTCGATCCCATTCGACAAGGTGTTCGCCAAGGAGCGCAAGTTCGTAGAATTCCGCCTGGAGGAAGCCATAAAGCGATCGGAGCTCCCGGAAGGAGCCTTCTGGAGAATTCCCGCGGCGAAGCTCCCCCGCGGCCGCGTAACAGGCTCGATCGCGAAATCGACCGAGATAGAGGCTACGGGAGATATCGACACCCAAACCGTCGAGTTCTCTGGTTGTGGGAATTGCGGCTGCGTCGCCTGAAAAGCGAACCAGAAGACGATAGCCCGAAAAAACAAACCACAGCGCCTCGGGATCCCGGGTTTCGGGAGGCGCGACCCCGGCGACAAAATTATGGACCATTGCCATAGCCTAATCGCGAATCGCTCCGCAGTCATCTAAATATTTAGCCCATCTTCCTCAACTTCCGGATTGCTCGATAATGACAATCAATGGTTTGAAATCATCCCTGCGAGTACTCTGGAGCGTCGGAAAACATTTCGCGCCCCTGGAACCTTTTTCGAACCACCCTGGGCTGCGCCGGCCCGGCCGTCCCATTGTCGGCATTATGCCGGATCAGGTTTGCAGGGAACATTTTGATCTCTGGGAATTTGTAACGGATCCGCGCAGACTGATACAGGGCGCAAGAAGCTTCCTTTAGTCA
>CAZLHW010000326.1:0-5030 GCA_964559085.1 uncultured Acidobacteriota bacterium
ATGCAGGCAAGCAGGGCCCGCTGAATTGGAACATAGGCCAGGCCTTCAAGCAGATGTTCCCCCAAAAGAGACAAACCTCCTGCCGTTCCTTTTAAAAGTCTCCAGCGGATATTCAAAGAGGCGGCCCAACCTGGGCCCGGCTAATGCGTCGTCGATTGCGCCATCAAATACAACGGCGCCACGATTCAGAAAAACAGCGCGGGTCATGGATTCCGGCAGAAGATTGAAATCGTGGGTGACAAACAGAATGGTCATCGATTCGCGCTCATAGATGTCGGTAACGAGATTGAGAAATTCCTTTTGTACCGCTATGTCCAGATTCGCCGTCGGCTCATCCAGCAACAGAATTTCCGGGCGCTGAATGATGGCGCGCGCCAATGATATCTTCTGCCTCTCGCCGCCTGAAAGCTGCCCAAGCGGACGGCGAGCAAGATGCGCGACCCGCATCCTATCCATTAATTCCATTGCGCGAGCACGGTCGGCCTCGCGCGGCGATCGGAACAGGCCGACGCGACCGTAAACGCCGGTCAGTACGGCTTCCATTGCCAGAATCGGAAAAGCGGAGTCTATTTCAAAGGATTGCGGCACATAGCCGATATGCATGCGGGTTTCGCGCGAACGCATCCATGTCTCGGTACGGCCAAAAAGCCGAAGATTTCCCGAAAATTTCTCGAAGCCGGCAACAACATTCAGCAATGTGGTTTTCCCTGCCCCATTGGGTCCAATGATTCCAATGAATTCATTGCGCAACACCTGAAGACAAACAGCATCCAGCAGCAAGGCATTCGCCTTCTTTACCGAGATGCCATCGAGTTCGATAACAGGGCTGTCCATTATTGGGCACTCATAGCCGCCAGAACGGCATCAACGTTATCGCGAAGAGTATGGACGTATCCATTTTCCATCGGAAAATTTGAGAGGACAACATGCGGGGCGCCCAAAGCTTCCGCGATGCCTCTGCCTGCATCCGGCCCGGATTGAAGGTTGTCCGCAACCATATACGCCTTCTTCTCGCGTCCCACCCGCGTTAGATCCACGACCTCTTTTGCCGAAATGGATTCCGGCCTGCCGTATTTCCCGACGACCTGGAAGCCCATCCATTCCAGGGGTTCCACAAGCATGAAGGATGCAAGGATGGGTTTCTGGTAAACGCCAGACCGTTTTAGCCTGTCGCCAAGGATTTTCTTCATCCCTTCAACTTCCAGGCAACCCTTATCCAGCCGGAGTGCAATCTGCTTCCTATGGTCCGGAAAGCGTTTTGAGAGCTCTTCTGCAAGCAGCTTCATCCCGGCGATATAAGAATCCGGCGCCATCCAGTTGCGGCCTTTCGAGTCAATCATAAGCTGCTTGTCTGCGTCAACCTCAACGAGCAGCATATAGGGCATGCCGATGAAGGATACAACGAGATCCGCCTGCTTCACCTTGGCGATATCGGAAAGCTTCACATCATAGTGGCCGGGACATTGGTCGGGCGGCAGGATGGAGGGCACTTCAAAATCTTCCGAGGGAAGCAGACCTTCGATCATGCCAGACAGAATTGTGTCGGATGCCACAATGCTTTTCCTGACAGGGGTTCGCTCGCTCTCCGCATCCTTTCTGTGGCAGTTTGCACAGAGCAGGCCGAAGAGCAAAATGAAAGGGACAAGGCTACGGGCTTTTCGCATCATTTATTTTTGCTTTCCAAAAGGATCCCGCCGGTCCGCCGGATACCGACGCAGGCCGGTACTCCTACCGGAGCGAAGAGAGAAATCAGACAGCGCTCCACTCCTCTGTGTGACCGGTGGGACTCAGGCACGAGTGTTATTGCTCTACGATGCGTAACACTAACAGAGCGCGTCTAAATCCTCAATGATAAAGATAAAATCGCACGAGTATTTGTTTATCCAGGGAATTCATTCTCGATCAATTTAATTGCACCTCAGATTAATGATTTACAAACATTTTCATTACCTGTATATAGTAGCATGATTTTAATATTCGTGTTATGCATGAGGAGCAGAAAACCATGAAATATCGCCTATGGAGTGTGATTCTTGGCTTCGGCCTGATTCTGACTGTACAGATCGCATGGACTCAGACCGCGCAGGATGCGGCAAACCGTGATGGATCCCCGCAAAAAGAGACCAAGCCGGATCCGAGCAATCTCACTCAGGGAGCATTGACGGCCTTGACACTGCCGGATACCACGGTGACGGTCTATGGCGTGGTCGATCAGACTCCCTCGTTGCCTGTGACAAGTCGTTTTGGAAACCAGTTCAACTCCATTACAGAAGAACAGATCGAGCGGCAGAACGCGCTCGACTTCTATGACGCGCTTCGCAACGTTCCAGGCGTGATCTATCAGAAAAAAAACATAATAGGAGGACAGACCAGCCACAGCCTCTATATAAGGGGACGCGGAGCAAGCCATCCCAGCCCGGATTTGAATATTCTGTTTGACGACGTGCCGCGCAGCGGCGTTCTTTATGGGCAGGCTCTGGCTGACGGCATACCCGTTTATGCGCTGGGGGGAATGGAGGTGTACAAATATCCGCAGCCGTCTCGTTTTGGTTCCGGATACGGCATGATCAACTTCATTCCAAAGTACAGGACGGAAAATGGATTCGGCGGTGGCGTCAGTTTTGAAGGCGGCTCCTATGGCACCTATGCGGAAAATGTCGGCGCCGGCTTTAATAATGGCATATTGGATATCTATGCGGCGCAGAATTGGATAACAACGGAAGGTCACGTGGCCCACTCTGCCGGCAGCCAGGCAAGCTATTATCTGAATTTGGGAATTCAGGTCTCCGATCACTGGACTATCCGGGCATTAGGCAACTATGTCGATGCCCGTACCGAGGTGCCGAATAATCCGCTCACGGGAAAACGAACAACGGATCGCTATGACACAACGACCGGTCTGACTACGGTGACCTTGGGTAACTGGTTCGGCAAGGCTTCCGGCTATGTGAAGTTTTACTATAACGACACCAGTTTCTATATACGCGGTGAAAGCAGCGGCACTGCCCAGTCCAGACAGTCCAACAAACTCTATGGACTGCGCGGCCGTGAAACGGTCTCCCTATGGGAAAATAGCGAACTGGTCGCGGGTTTCGATCTGGATAGAACCAACTTAAAGAATTACAACATCATCTACACAAGCCCCACGGGGCCGAACAACCCCAGAACCTGGAAATTCCCGGATCAAACGGTGTTTTCTCCGTATGTGGCTTTCAATCAGACGTTCGGCCCCAAAAGCGGGCTGCACATCATACCTTCGGCCGGAATACGCGTTTATTACAACTCCGTATTTGCCGAAAAAATCGCGCCGCAAGCCGGTCTGATATTCGGCTATGGGCATACGGACATGAACTTTAATTATGCGCGCGGAGCCAATTATCCCAGCCCGGTGGTTTTGCAGAATTTCCTCGCAAACAAGGATCTTCCGGCCGGGTTCGATACAAACAAAATAAAGCCGGAGATCGTGGATCACTATGAAGTGGGTTTGACGCACACTTTTCCCGAAAAGTTTACGCTTAGCGGAACATATTTCCAGGATCGGGGCCGGGACAGGACCAGAGCCTACATGTTTGGAGGGGCTCCAAATGAGTTATTCTTTAATTCATCCACATCGCGATTCAGAATCCACGGCGCTGAATTGACGGGAAGCATGACTTTCGTTCAAGCCGTGAAAATTTTTGGTGGAGCGACCTGGCTGCGCGCAAGGGGCACCGGGGATGACGGAATTGTGCGAGACAAGCTGCCCTATACGCCGGACTTCACTTTTCAGGCCGGATTCAACTGGGATTTCCTTAAACGCCTGCATCTCAGCGGAGATTACCAGCATTTTCAGGACATGTATGCCGGTACGCTGATGCGGACTTCTTCCGCCGGCAGTCCGGCCAGCAATTTCCCGGCATTAACAAACCTCAACCTGCTTCCGGACGCCAATGTAGTCAACATGCGCCTCGACTGTGATTTCAGATTCAAGCCGCTTGATCTGGAAAAGGCCAGGCTGTTCCTAGCCGTTGATAACGTTTTCAACTCCAAATATGCCTATGCCCTGGAAACAAATTCTTCAGGCGCCAAAGGTTATTACTACATGCCGGGCACGACCTTCATGATCGGTATCCGTGTGAATTTCTGATCCATGAAGGGCTCCATAGCTCTCCAGAACCGTCTGCGAAAGGAGGGAGTGAACGCCGCGGCTTCAGAAGTTGAGAATCTCGGAGCACTATTCTTTCCGCGCCGTGGTAAGCACCAGTTTCCCTTGTCGGACGCCTTTCGCGGCAATCAGGCCATCGGCGATGGTTTTGATTGTTTTTGTTTTGCCCTTCAGAAGCAGGACTTCGAGGCAGAGATGATGGGTCAGATGAACGTGAATGGATGAGATGATAGATTCCAGATGGCGGTGTTGATAATCCGTTAGTTTTTCTTCAAGCTCCCGCTGGTGGTGATTATACACAAGAGTCAGAGTTCCGACTCCTTCGGTATTCTCGTTTCCGATTTCCTTTTCAACCAGAAGGTTGCGGATCATATCCCGGATGGCTTCAGACCGTGTGGAATATCCTTTTTCTTTGCACAGGGAATCGAACTCTTTCAGAAGACTCTGTTCCATTGAAACCCCAAAACGCATTAAGGGATCGGATTTGTCCATGGGAAACTCTCTTCCTTCCAAAGTCATTCGTTATTGACCCTAACGCTAAGATCCTCGAGCTCGAATCCGGTGATAAGTCGAGCGACGTTCATTTTGCATGAATAGGACGACGAATGTACAGATGCAAATCAGCTGCTCTGCCATATTAGCGGCAGAGGCTTTTACTCCAAGAGTAAGAGGACTCCATTTATGCTGGAAGTGCAGCGCACTACGCCGCCCCTACCGCCGGCGGAGTCTTTCCCTCAGCGCCGGGATAGGGTTCTCCAGCATGAGCGATGCGATCTTCGGAAACCCAAATCGTTGTTTGAGGCCAAATGAACATGAATGAGATCATATTCTTAAGTGCAATAAAAAAGCCGCCTTGCGGGCGGCTGATTTATAAGTGCTTGGTTGC
>CAZLHW010000327.1:0-2845 GCA_964559085.1 uncultured Acidobacteriota bacterium
CAGATCGAATAATGTTAATAGCACAAAAAGGGTGCCACACGTCACGAGCGACCAGAAAAAATAGAGCAAAAATCCCCGAGATATATAAATATCCAGGATCTTTGGGAATTTGCCAAATATGGAAGAGCCACTATGAAGAATGGAATCAGGAATTTCTGCCACAAGGCGGATTTGCTTTGCAGCGCCACTTTTAATGGCTATAGCTGATGAATTGCTTCTGAGTTTCTTTATTAATGTTGATAAATATTGAATAATACCAGCATGTCTTTCGACGCGCGTCATAAGGAGCAACGAAAGAGAAAATAGAAGGATGTTGGCTCCCCAAGCTCCCCAGAACGGACTGATTTTTCCGACGGAAGCAAGCCTTAGACCATTAAAAAATAAAACATAAAAGACCACGATTGTTGCCAGACTCAGGGCAAAACCCGATGTCTTGCCGCCTTTATGCGTACCGGCGGCAAGGGCTAGACCTAGAAGCGCAAAAGGAAAGACGGAAAATGGGAGAGCGATTCGGCGATGGAGCTCTACAAGCTGCTCAATTTTAAGGCCTTGCGGAGAATTTTCTGAATTTTTCCATAAGAATACGGTATCTTGCTCGGCCGTCTTCCTGGGTGCAGCTGCCGTCTCCTTCGCGGAGGCTATTCCATGGTTGGATTGGATGGGAATATCCGTGGATGCAAAGACGCTCACATTGTCCTTGCCCGGATTTTCCAGGTTAATCTCGTAGATTTTGCCTTGATCAAGGTGCAATTGCAGCCGCTGTTTTGAAGCATCGCTAATCCAGCTTCCATAGCGGGCAACCACGGCCCGAGCGGAGCCGGGAGTGCTGTTGTCGACAAGGAAAACCCTGGACCATTGCTGCTTATCCGGGGCCAGGTCATCCACGTAAAAAACGATATTGGGAAAATCCTCGTTAAAGACCCTGGGCCTTACCAGCGAAGTTGCCATTGTAAGACCGACGCGATCCATCATTCGGCTGAGAGTGTAATTGGCTTTTGGCAGAACGATCGTGGAAATGAGCCCGGTCAGGACGCAAACCAGCAGGGCGCAAAACAGAATGCACCTTAGCAAGGTGCGGATGGGAACGCCACAGGCTCGGAGGGCTGTTATCTGGCTTTCTCCGGCAAGTCCGCTCAGGCCGATCAAGATGCCAATTAGGAAGGATAGGGGAAGTGAAAAAATCAGAATTCCGGGAATAACCGTTGCGGCGATGGAAAGAATAACTTCAAGCGAAATGTTTTTGCTTATTAAAAGCTCGGAACGGTTTCCAAGATACTGAAAGAAAAGAACAAATGTAAGAACGAGCAAAGCGATCAGGAATGGCGGGAAAATATTCCGGAATATAAGCTTGTTCAGGGTCTTCATTGCAGCGCTAAGACTAGCACAACTGGTGAGATTAGTATAAACAGCAATTTGTAAAGCACCACTGTTGGAGCCAAGGCAGCAGCTCAGGTTCCTATGCTCGATTCACCCCCTAACTTCCGATAAGATATATTATGTAAACTAATAAATATTAGAACAGGCTTCATTCCTCTTTGCCAACCCTAAACTCCTCTGCTTGGCAAGGCCTTTGTTACATCTTGTATTTTCCGAGATCATCCGGATTCAAATTCTCCAGCCACTTTTTGATATCTTCCGGGGAACTGCGCTCGGACGATAGGCTTGAGGCGGTGGAATTTGCGGATTTGGAAAGAACATCGTCGGTAACGAAAATCGGCGAATCTGTTCGCAAAGCCAGGGCGATCGCATCAGAGGGGCGCGAATCAACTGTGATGACCTTGCCGCCGGATTCCAAAAATATCAGGGCGTAAAAGGTGTTGTCTTTAAGCTCTGTAACAACAATTTTTGTCACCTTGACATCCAGGTGAGTCAGCAATCCCTTGATAAGATCATGTGTCATGGGCCGCGGCGTATCAACCTTTTCAATCTGAAGTGCAATGGCATTGGCTTCAAAAATGCCGACCCAGATAGGAAGCAAGGTGTCGCTGGAAGCTTGCTGAAGAACAACGATTGGAGAATTTGTAAGCGGATCCATCATGAGACCCTTTATCTTAAACTCGATTTCCTTCATGACGCCCCCCAATCCCGGCCCCCCTTAAGCAGCCGGAGGGCCTTGTAACCTTTGTCCATCCAAGTTTCCGCGGAGTCCTCATCGCTGACTTTGTGCTAGCCAAATTGTTTCACATCCTCACGGCTGTATCCAGACCCCTTTTAGACTGTTGACTCCGAAGCCTGTAATTTCAACTTCCGCAAATTTGCCAATGAGTTTTTCCGAGCCGTCAAAGTTTACTATCTTGTTGTCGCTGGTACGGCCAGTCAGGCGAACGCGGCTCTTAGCTCTTCCTTCAACCAGTACTTCAACAGTTTTTCCCACGAGTAATGAATTGCGTTTGTATTGGATGAGTTTTTGCCTCTCCTGAATGAGTGCAAGCCGCCTTCCCTTTTCCTCCTCAGAAACCTCTTCATCAGAAAAATTTAGAGCCTCTGTATTGGGCCGCGGCGAATATTTGAAAGAGAAAACACTATCGTATTGGACTTCGTCGAGCAGACTGAGCGTGTCCTGAAAATCCGATTCCGTCTCCCCGGGGAAGCCTGCAATGATGTCTGTGGAGATGGCAATAGAGCGTGGAGCCTCGCGTATTTTCCTGACGATCTCAAGATAGCGCTCGCGCGTATAACCCCTTCGCATTTTTGCCAGTATGCGTGTAGAACCGCTTTGAACCGGCAAATGAATGTGGTTGCAGATCTGAGGGTGCAGGATCATCGCATCCAGCAGCTCGTCAGTGAAGTCGCCCGGATGCGGAGAGGTGAATCGGATACGTTTCCGCCCGGGGAGTTCGGATAC
>CAZLHW010000327.1:2855-5007 GCA_964559085.1 uncultured Acidobacteriota bacterium
GTTGAGCGTCTGGCCAAGGAGCATGATTTCGACATAGCCTCTAGCCGCTAGGTCCCCGATTTCGCGAAGAATACTTTCGCTGCTGCGTGCCCGCTCTTTACCGCGCGCCACGGGGACAACGCAATAGGAACACCGCCGGCTGCAACCTTCGCTTATGGTAACGCCGGCCCGCCATGCATTTTCCCGGGCGATGTGCACGGTGTCGAGAGGACTCGGATCTTCATCCCGGCGAAGTTCTATGACCGGCTTTTCCGCGCCCGTGCAGTATTCCACAAGGTCTCCGATAATGTGCCCCTTTTGGGGACCTGCCAGAAGGCTGACGTAAGGCGCCCTTTTAAGTATTTTTTCGCATTCGATTTGCGGCATGCAACCGACGACACTCACAACGAGGCTGTTTCGTGCCTCTTTATAACGCCGAATTTCACCCAGACGCGCGTAGACCTTTTGCACAGCTTTTTCTCGAACGCTGCAGGTGTTGAGGACTATTACGTCTGCCTGGGAAGCATCGTGGGTGCGCTCCATACCCTTGTGATGAAAGCTGCCGGCAATCTTTTCCGAATCCAGCTCGTTCATCTGACATCCAAAAGTTTCAATAAAATAACGCTTTGGCATGACTTGAAACTGCTATTCTTTCCTTCCCGGTCCTATGGAGTATTCCAGCATTTCTCTGGCATGGTTTCTCACAGTCTGCGTGATGTTTTCGCCGCCCAGCATCCTGGAAAGCTCCTGAATTCGTTCCGATGGATCCAATTTTTTTGCAAACGTTTGCGTCCGATCTCCGACAACGTCTTTGCGCACGCTGAAGTGCGAGTGCGCAAAGGCGGCTATCTGCGGGAGATGAGTTACGCATAAGACCTGATTATCTGCGGCAAGAGTTCGCAAGCGCCGGCCGACGGCTTCCGCGACTCTTCCGCCGATGCCTGTATCCACCTCGTCAAAAACGAAGGTTTTATCGGCTTCTCTATTTCTGCACAACGATCGGATCGCAAGCATTAATCGGGACAATTCACCTCCCGAGGCAATTTTTGCCAGGGGCATCATGCTTTCACCCGTGTTGGGGCTGATTAAAAACTCTACATGGTCGATTCCACGGGGTCCATAAAAAGCCGGGATCCTTGATTTATCGATATCCGTGCCCGCGGGCTTGAAATGCACGCGTAATTGCATGCGCTCCATGGCAAGCGCTTTGAACTCTTTCTCTATTTCTTTTTCAAGCCGCTCGGCATCCCGTCGTCGCTTTTGAGAAAGCTTTTCCGCCAGTTCCCTGTAGATTGCAGACTCCAGCGCCAACTGCTGCACAAGGCGTTCGGAACTTTCAGCATACGAGCGGAGCTGTTCCAATTCCCGCGTCGATTGATCCAGGAATTCAAGGATATCGCGGTTGGAATCTCCGTATTTTTTGGCCAGCTTTTCCAGGGCATAGAGTCTTTGCTGGACCTGCTCCAGCCGCTCCGGGCTGAAATCGCTTCCATCCGCATAATTGCGTACGGTGTAGGACAAGTCCTCAAGTTTGTAGCGCCATTCCTGCAGCGTTTCGCGATGCGGCACCCAGCTCTTATCAAACCGCTCCAATTCTTCCAGAATCCGCTCCAGGCGGCGCGTCTGAATAAGAACAGACGATTCGCTCTCGTATAGGAGGCCGAAGGCTTCCGTTGCAAGAGCCAGTATTTTTTCACGATTGGTGAGAACGCTCCGTTCGTTTTCGAGTTCTTCCTTCTCATTCGGCCTGGGATCGATCTTGCGGATCTCATCAATCTGGTATTGCAAAACATCAATACGTCGAAGCCGTTCCTGTTCGCTGGATTCCAGAGATTCCAGCTGCTGCGCCGTCTGGCGGAGCTTTCTGTAGCCTTCCTGAACTTTTTCCGCCAAGTCATCATTATTGCCAAAATGGTCCAGCCATTCCAGATGGGTGGAAAGATCAAGAAGAGAGCGCTGGTCCTGTTGCCCGTGAATGTCGGCCAATTTATCTCCGACAGATCGAAGGGTGGATAGTGTGGCAAGGTGATTGTTGATGAATATGCGATTTCGGCCGGCCAGCGAAATTTCCCTGCGGACCAGCAGCGTACCCTCTTCGGACTCCAGTCCGGATTCGACAAGAATTTTCTGGACAGGACCGTTGCGCTCCATTTCGAATAGGCCCTCGACTGTT
>CAZLHW010000328.1:0-5000 GCA_964559085.1 uncultured Acidobacteriota bacterium
GTGTTTTTACCGGGTTCCCAGATAGTTTTCGGCCGGTTCTTTGTTCGGGATCGGATGCCCTATACCCTTAGCTATTTTCCATGAGGGAACAATGTTCAATTGCTGGTATGTGCGCTCAATCGATTCGCGCGTTCCCCAGTCGCTCCACGAGACATTGGCTATCCGGAACACAATGAGGTGCTCTGGGATGCGGGAGAGCACCTGCGTGGAAAAATTCCATGGAGCAATGGTCTCATACACCTCCGCGGCCTTCGACGGCGCCTTGCGTAATACAGACAGCATTTCGAATTCTTTCGGAACCATCTGCTGCAGCAGCTCCAGCATGCGCGAAAGTCTGAAAACCATCACAAACGTATTCCACAGCGCGCCGCGCGCGATTATGTCGCGCGCAACCGTTGGGTTCGGCTTTTCCATGAAAGCTTCAACTTCATAAGCCTTGCCGAACGCGGGAACCGGCTTGGCCGGAAGAATATATCCATACCCGGTCTCGGCCCGATCCGGGGCGGCTCCAAGCACGCCGATCTTTTCCGGATGCCCGGATATTGCGTTAACCGCACGCATCACATGGGCAATAAAAGCCCAATTCTTGTCTATATAATGATCTGTGGGAAAAACGGCGACCGTTGCATCGCCGTGAGTTCTCTCCAGATTCAGCAGGGCAAAGACTATGCCCGGGCCGGTGTCCCGATTCCTCGGCTGTACGAAAACATTGGTGCCCGGGAGGCTTTGAATCTGTTCTCTGGCCAGATTGAGATGATCTTCATTAACCACCACATTGATGCACTCGTGAGGGAACAGCAGATGCGCCCTGGAAATGGAGGCTTCAAGCAAAGAAACGCCATGCAATAGTCGGCAATACTGTTTCGGAATGGGTTTTCCTGCAATCTCACAGGTGAATTCTCTCAGGCGCATCCCATCGCCCCCGGCAAGCAGCAATGCGACTCGCTCCGGCGGCACTTCTGCGGCTGCATAACCAGGGTGGCGATTCCTCTTTGCAATACTCTGATCTTGCGTCGACATCGCCTGGGCTCCTTCCGGGAAAATTACAGGTTTTACAGCTGGGCGGGGGGATCGCTCTGGTCTTAAGCGTCTAGGCTTGCTTCCGCATGGGGTCGGTCCCGTTTTGAATCAGTTTCGCATTAATCTCCGCTTCGGCGCCGAGCCAATCCTCCAATTCATGGCCGGGAGCAAAGCTGCGCCGTTCCGCGCGGAAATAGGCCGCTTCGGCAATCAGGTGATGCCGTTCTTCGTTTGAAATCCCCCCGATAAAAGAAGTTTTTTCTCCGGAGGCTTCAAGCATTTCTGTTAAAGCTGTCTCCGGGTTGCTTAGGATGAACTCCTTCTTTGGATTATTTTTGTCACGCTTCTTGATGATGGTCCGCATAACCGCTCCTGATAAAAGTTCTGCCGGCAATTCCGGCAGCCTGAATTCGAGGTTTTCCTCCTGTTCCAGAAAAATTCTTGCCCGAAAATTTCAGTTTCTTGTTGATTGTTCTTGTGTTCAGCCGCGAGAACCGGAGTATTGGAAACATCCGCCAGCTGCATGAGTCCTACACCAATTTGTCATTAACTATACAGCAATTTCCAAAACATCGCAACTACATTGCCGGAAAATTCATTCAAATCGTCGATTCCGATATGCGGAACGCGCCGATTATGAAATAAGAAATTATATGATAATTGCAGAAAAAAAGATTGCAACCCGGGAACAGGGTTCCCTGTATGATGGCCGCCGCCGGCCGGCGCGTATCGCTATGGATCCGGCCGCGGCAAAACGGCCTCGATTCCGGAGCGGAAATTTGTTTATACTTCAGTCAGTCCGGTTTGAGCCTTCTGCTGTTTCGGGTGCAATCATCCCGGAAGCGACCGAATTCGGTGAAGGGGGGGCAAAGCCTATGAGCAGCAAATCAACCCCGTGTATGCCGATAGGGGCAGAGGAGCTTGCGCGGCGCATGAACTATCACCTGCGCTACTCGCTGATGAAGGATCCCGCTCGTGCCGTGTGTCGCGATTTGTTCCACGCTCTGGCCCTGTCCTGCCGCGAACTTCTCATTGATCGCATGTTTGAGACGGAGCGACGATAGGCTCAAAACCAGGGTAAACGCGTCTACTACATTTCCATTGAATATCTTCTGGGACGGCTGCTGGGCAACAACCTGCGTAATCTGGGCATTTATGATGTGTGCTGCGAAATCCTTAAGGAAAGAGGCATGGATCTGAGCGACGTGCTTGAAGAGGAGCCTGACCCCGGACTCGGAAATGGAGGATTGGGGCGCCTGGCTGCCTGCTTTCTTGATTCTCTTGCCGCTCTGGATATGCCGGGATACGGTTTCGGCATCAATTATGAGTTTGGACTATTCCGCCAGGTTATTGAGGATGGACGTCAGACGGAAAAACCGGACCACTGGCTTGCGCGGGACTGTCCCTGGGAGATCAAGCGCTCCGACGAGGCATGTTTTGTTCCGGCCTACGGCAATGTGACGCGCTCGGCGGACAGGTACGGCGAATACAATCCGATGTGGACCGACTGGAAACTGATTGTCGGCATCCCGCACGATATACCGATCGTCGGATATGGCGGCCGCACGGTCAATGTCCTGAGGCTTTATTCCGCCCGATCGTCCAATGAATTCGACATACGGATTTTCAATGAAGGCGACTATCTGCATGCAGTGCAGCAGAAAATTGAATCGGAGAGCGTCTCCAAAATTCTGTATCCTCCGGCGGAAAGTCCTTCGGGCAAGGAACTCAGGCTCCTGCAGGAATACTTTTTGGTTGCCTGCTCCGTCCGCGACATCATCTCGAGACATTTGGCCTGCGGGCATAAACTGGACCGTCTGGCGGAATACACTGCGATCCAGATCAATGATACGCACCCCGCGCTGGCGGTTGCGGAGCTGATGCGCCTTCTTGTCGACGAACGCTGCCTTCCCTGGACCCAGGCCTGGGAGATCACGCGCGCGACCTGCGCTTACACCAACCATACGCTTCTTCCCGAAGCTTTGGAAACTTGGCCGATGGACCTGATGAACAGGGTTCTTCCGCGGCACCTGGAAATCATCTGCGAAATAGACCGCAGACTTCGCCAGTCCATCGCCGAGCTCTGGTCGGGGGACGCGGAACGGCTAAGAAGGGTTTCAATTGTGGAATACGGGTCGAATGCCCAAGTGCGTATGGCGCACCTGGCCGTTGTCGGATCCCACGCGGTCAATGGCGTGTCGGAACTTCATTCGACGCTTCTTAAAAAGAGACTGCTGGCGGACTTTTATCAGCTGTGGCCGGAACGCTTCAGCAACAAAACCAACGGAGTCAGCCACCGGCGCTGGCTGCTTGCCGCAAATCCCTTGCTGGCGGATCTATTGTCGCGTGCGGTCGGCGCTGCCTGGATTGCCGATCCGATCCGGTTAAAAGACCTGGCGATGTACGCGGAGGACGAGGGATTCAGGGCCGATTTCAGGGCAGTCAAACAGGCGAATAAAGAACGTCTGGCGCAGCGCATTCGGCGGCTGCTGGGGATTCCGATTGATGCACACTCGCTTTTTGATGTGCAGGCGAAGAGAATTCACGAATATAAACGCCAGTTGCTGAATGCATTTCAGATTGTGCACCAGTATCTCCGCCTGGTCGAAGATGGGGAGGCGCCCGAATCGCCGCATACGTATATTTTTGCCGGGAAAGCGGCGGCCGGCTATTACATGGCAAAACTGGTAATCCAGTTTATTCACTCTGTAGCGGAGGTCGTCAACGCGGATCCTGTGGCAAACGACTGGATCAAGATCGCCTTTTTGCCCGATTATCGCGTTTCATTGGCAGAGGAACTCATTCCGGCTGCGGATCTCAGTGAGCAGATTTCAACGGCAGGCTGGGAAGCCTCCGGGACTGGAGTTATGAAATTTGCGCTGAACGGAGCCCTGACGCTCGGCACGCTTGACGGCGCCAATCTCGAGATCCTGAGAGAAGTGGGAGAGGACAATATCTACGTATTCGGATTATCGCCGGAGCAGGCCGCCCAGATGGCCGCCGACTGGAACTATCACCCGCGCAATTTCTATCGCGCCCACGCTTCCGTCCAGCGCGTGATGGATGCAATTGCCGGCGGCCGTTTTGACACCGATGAAAGAGGAGCCTTCCGGCCGCTGGTGGCCGGCGTTCTGGATTCCCGGGACCCGTATTTCCACCTCGCGGATCTTGATCCCTATATCAAAACGCACCGCACGATAGCCGTGGATTTCTCGCACCCGGCCGATTGGATACGCAAAGCCATACGCAATGTCGCCGGAATGGGATACTATTCGAGCGATCGCACCATACGGGAATATGCAGAAGATATTTGGAAGATCAAACCTGTACCGGATATACCGAAAGAATCCTAAGCGGGCATTTCCTCCGTTTCGCGTTTATAGGCCAAGGCGGACACGCTCTTAGGATGCAAACGATTGGATTGCTTCCGCGCGCGATTCGTATATATCGAACACCCGATGCATGCGAACGAGTTCAAATAGCGTTCGCACCTGCTCGTTCAGGTTACACAGCCTCAGTTCGCCGCCTGCGGCGTTCACATGCCGATAGCAGGAAAGCAGCATTCCAAGTCCCGAGCTGTCGATAAAATCCACTTCGCACATATCGAGAACGACTTTGGAATTTGGCTCAAGAATAGGGATGACCTCTTTCTTAAAGCGCTTCTCATTTCCTGAATCCAGGGTGTCGATGGCAAGGGTCACTATCGTTACATCACCGCTTTTTTCGATGGTCGCCATCATGCAGCTCAAACCTCCCGTCGTTTTGCGCAACAATTTTTCCAACATGACGCAATCCGCGCCATACGGTCCCTCAAAATAGGTTACTCTATCCACCACCTTGGAGATAATGAAAAGGCCGTAGCCATGTCCCAGCCTCGCGTCCGGGATCTTCGGCTCTCCGCTTGCGGGTCGAAAATGTTTTCCCCAATGAGTAATAGTAACAGCCACTCGATCAGGAAAGTATTCCGCATCCACAATGAT
>CAZLHW010000329.1:0-4461 GCA_964559085.1 uncultured Acidobacteriota bacterium
GAATAACCGTGTTGCCGGAAAAATAGAGGTCTGCCGCCAATACGACACGCCCCCTGTTGGGCGCCTTGATCGGTGTACCCGCCGTTCCTCGGAGGTCTATCCCTGTGTGAGGGCTTCGCGGCTGACCGTTATATACGTTTCTTTTCCCGAATGCACTGATAACTTTTCCGGGGACAGGCGATCGAAATGGTCCCGTCCAGAGCTTTTCCGGCGTGACCAAGGCAAAAATTGCATTCACCCTGCGCCGTTCTTCCTCGATTCGCGCCATCGCGTCTTTGGAAGGGGCCACAAATTTCTCGTCAACCTTAAGCGCTCGGACCGGAAATTTCTTAGAGAGAATCTTCATCCTCCGAAGCGCCTTCACGCTTTTTCCTCCCCGGTCTATTCCCAGTAATTCCCTCCGATAGGTGCCCGGCCTTGTCTCAAGATCAATGCCTATCAATGCAGCCCAAGAAGCTGGATCTTCTTCGCGGAACGCCTGGAATTCATTGCCGAATGCCTGAATGCGCAGATCCTTCAGAGGGCGGGAGCTTTGCACTTGCAAATAAATTACCTCTCCCGGATGGAGCGCCCGTTGCTTGTGACTGATCCGCAGGTCCTCGCTTTTTATTGCTTCCGCTCCATCGCCGCGCAGGACTGCCGCAAAAAGAAGGAGAAGAAGCACGGCAATTCTGTTTGATGCCGAAGGCTTTTTATACGGTTGCATTGCTATATTCATTTTTTCCGATTTTATCGCGCGCGTTCCTGCTCGCCTACTCCATTGTGCCGGTCCTTTCATAGCCACCTAAGTTATTGGGCGGAAGGAAAGAGCTGCAGTATAATGCCCCTTCCTTTTGAACATAATCGGAATATTTCGAGAACATTTATGCCGTATTTAAAATTTCTATTAAGCATTCTGTTCGGGATATTTTCATTCGCATTTTTCCAGAACGGGCTTCCCGACCGCGTTCTCTCGATTTCTATCAACGCGGAGCCTTTTACCGCTTTCGAAACCAATAATCCTTCTCAAAAGAAATTCGGCTCTCTTGAATTTCGCGGCGGTCTCATTCTCACTTCACCCAACAAAGCATTCGGAGGCTTCTCCGCCCTGCATCTGCAGCCGGACGGCGAGCATTTTATCGCTCTTTCCGATCGCGCCTTATGGCTGCGCGGCCGGATCGTTTATAACGGCATGCAGCCTATGGGCATTGCAGAAGCAGAGATCGCACCGGTTCTTGACGAGAAGCTCAAGCCCGCTCCGAAGTGGGATACGGAATCGATGGCCATGGATGACGGCCGTTTATACGTTGGCCTTGAACGGATTCATCGCATCCTGTGTTTCGACTATGGCAAAAAGGGGCTGCTTGCCGGCGGCCGCTACATTCCCGTTCCACCTGAAATGAAGGATTTGCCGAGTAACCAGAGCCTTGAGGCTCTTGTGTATGTTCCGAAGCCCTTTCGCCTGAAAGGCACTCTTATCGCGTTCTCGGAGCGGGGACTCACCAAAGAGGGCAATATAAAGTCCTTTCTTATCGGCGGGCCGACGCCGGGAATGTTTTCCGTTAAGCGCACCGGAGGCTACGATATCAGTGATGCCGTGCTTCTTCCATGCGGAGACGTGCTCCTTCTCGAGCGCCAGTACTCCCTGGATCGCGGCGTGTCGATGCGTCTCCGCCGTCTTCAACTCGATGCAATCCAGCCGGGTGCTCTGCTGGACGGCCCGGTTCTCATGGAGGCCGACGGCCGCCATGAGATCGACAACATGGAAGCTCTGAGCGTGCACCGCACCCGATCCGGCGAGATCCTTCTTACTCTGCTCTCGGATGATAATCTCTCTTCGCTTCAGCGCACGCTTCTTCTGCAGTTTGTATTGCGCGACTAAGCATTGAGTAGATGCTAACGCGCAACAAGTTTTTGGCGTAAACTACGGTACACGTCTCCATGCAACGAGCCCATTCTCGGGAGGTCCTCATGCCTGGAAGAAGATGCCCGGCTATTTTGGCCGCCGTTTTGTGCCTGCATTTCACTGTCGCGAAAGCCGATGATAAAAAGTTATCAGCAGAAACCGTGGTCGCGAATCACCTGCAATCGATCGGCAGACCGGAAGTTTTGAAAAACATTCATGCGCGTGCCTTCAAAGGTTCCGCATCCTTTGAATTCATTCAGGGGATGAGCGGCAGCTCCTCCAGCGGCACAGTAATATTCGCTTCGGACGGCAAGCGTGCTGCCATAAAGCTGAGCTACGACGATCTGGCCTATCCCGGAGAACATTTTGCGTTCGACGGCAACGACGTTACCGTCGCCCACATAAGCCCGGGTCAGAGGTCTCCGCTGGCGGACTTTATTTATCGCTACAACCGCATGCTGAAAGAAGGCCTGCTCGGAGGAACCTGGTCGCTGTCCTGGCCGCTGCTGGATCTTTCAAAAAAGAAGCCGGATCTGAAATATAAAGAAACAAAGGTGGGCGCACGGCGGATGCATGAACTCGAATACCGTCCCCAAAACAGCTTTGGGGATCTTAAAGTGAAGCTTTTTTTTGATTATGAGACCTTCCGGCATGTAAGAACGGAGTATCGCGTACGCGTGCGCGACGACAATTCCACACGGCCGGAGACCGGAGAGCGCAGGAGAAGCGTTGGCATTCCGCGCTACCCCGACGGCGATCCGCGCAGCGAGATCCTCGACGATGTTCCGGATTCCATTTATCTTCTGATTGAAAAATTCGACGATTTCCGCGATCACGATGGCGTGATGCTGCCCACTCTCTGTTCTTATGAATATTCTGTCGAGGGGCAGGGCAATTCCATTGTCGCTCATTGGACCCTGAAAGCAGACGGTCCCTTTGCCCATAACGGCAAAATCCCGGAGAACTTTTTTACAGCCCGATAGCAAGCACACGCCGGCTGCATCGAGTGCTCTTCAGAGACTCGATGCCGGGAGCGCAGCCGTTCCGCAGGCTTTTTGCGGCCGCGACCGCCGGCGCTCTCGGGAGTTCCCTTCAAATTGGGAACACCGGAGGTTGGCTTGATGCAGGAAGCCGCTCCATTCACAGTCTCGAGACCGCCAAAACTCGAGGCTTTCACCCCTCCCGTATTTTGAAGAGAAGAGCCTATAGTTTGGACTCCGGCCGGCCGAAATATTGGAAAGCGCAGGAGCGCAGAGGGAGGGAGTATGCCGCTAATTTCCTGGAGTGATAATTTCGCAACAGACATTAAAAAGATTGACGATCAGCATAAGTGCCTTATCGATCTAATAAACAGGCTTCATGATTCCATGAAAACCGGGAAAGGGAACGCGGTGATCGAGTCGATTCTGGATGATCTTTTAAATTACACCGTTTTTCACTTTTCCACCGAAGAAGCCTATTTCAAGCAATACGCTTACCCCGAGTCTATTCTTCACAAAAAAGAGCACGACGAACTGACGGAGAAAACGAAAGCGTTGCAGGCCAGCCACAGGGACGGCAAACTCACCATTTCCATAGAGGTGATGAATTTCCTCCGCGACTGGCTCCGCAACCACATTCTTCAATCAGATCAAAAATACGCGTCTTTTCTTCGCAGCAAAGGCGTTTATTGATTTCCCATTAGCAGGCCTGCTTCTTGATGCGAACGTCGACGATCCTGATTCCCTGGCCTTCCGGATATACAATGGCCGGATTGAGATCCATCTCCTCGATCTCCGGCAGATCCATGGCCATTTGCGACACGGAAATCAGCAACCGCTCGATTGCAGCCAGATCCGCCGCAGGCACTCCCCGCGATGCCTGGAGCAACGGCAGCGATCGAATCGCGCGAACCATGCGCTCGGCATCCCCTTCGGAAAGAGGCGCTATCCGGAAGGAGACATCCTTGAGCGCCTCGACCTGTATGCCGCCCAGACCGAACATGACGACCGGGCCGACGCCCTTTTCGCGTTTGAAACCGACGATGATCTCCCTTCCCTGCGGGCATTGTTCCTGAACGATCAAACCGGCACCGGGGAAGCGTTTGGACATCTCCTCGACCGCTTTTTGAAGAGCCGCTTTGCGGGCAATATTCAAGATGACGCCGCCCGAATCGCTCTTGTGCACAACCTCGGCGCTGTCTACTTTCAGCACGACGGGGAACTTCAGCTTAGCCGGAATTTCGCCGGCGGTTATCGATGAGGTTTTGGCCACCGGGAGGCCATAGGCCTTCAATACTTCGTAGGCAGCGGCCTGCGGAATGAAGCCGGCCGCCTCTCTGGACACTATCGCCAGCGCCTTTTCTTTATCGCCCGGAGCCGCTGCCGGCGGTTCGTCAAGATGCTTCCGCATCTCGCTGTAGCGCGCCATTGCAGCCAGCACGCGCGCGCCCGTTTCCGGGAAATTAAAGACCGGGATGCCGGCGCTCTTAATCGTTTCCACCGTGCTCGCCCAGTTTTCGTTCGTCATTACCACCGCAATGATCGGCTTGGTTACCGTCTTGGCAGTCTCGGCAATGCGACGGGCGATGGCTTCGC
>CAZLHW010000329.1:4471-4972 GCA_964559085.1 uncultured Acidobacteriota bacterium
GAGAATGGAGTCGACGCCGGGATCCTCGTTCAGGCAGCGAATGGCCAGTCCGAAGTGATCAGCGTTGGCTGTCGCGGCAACATCCACAGGGTTTTCCACGTAAGATTCCGGAATCAGGCCTGCGCGCAGTTTCGCTTTGGTTTCTTCGGTGAATTTCGCAAGCGAGAGCCCAAGGCTGACGCATTCATCCACGCACATGATTCCGGGTCCGCCTGCATTGGCAATAATGCCGACGTTCGGTCCGGCCGGCACCGGTTGTGTGGCGAAGGCATAACCGGCCGCAACCATCTCCTCGGTCGAATGGAAACGCAGGACGCCGGCGCGCTCAAAAATGGTGTCTGTCAGCGAGTCCTGCTGCATGAGAGATCCGGTGTGCGAGCTCACCGCCTTGGCGGCCGCGGCCGTTTTCCCGGTGCGGATTGCGAGGATGGCCTTTTCGCGCGCGATGCGGCGGCACCGTTCAATGAAGCCCGGAGTGTCTTTCATGCTTTCGATGTGCAT
>CAZLHW010000330.1:0-4955 GCA_964559085.1 uncultured Acidobacteriota bacterium
CTTATCCGCTAGCTGAAGGATTGTGTTCGCAAGGTCTGACTGCTCTGTCCTGATCTGCTTTTTCTTATACGCCGGAGCGCCTTTAAAGCCCTTCACCCACTTTTCGCGCTTTCTGTCGCTGTCTGTTTCTTCAAACTCCTCATCACAGACAGGACTGCGCCATCTGAATTTCTCTTCGTTGCTTGAGCATTCCCCAACAGCAGACCCGAGAACGGCCCCTGTGGTAGAAAACCCAGAGCATGTCACACGGTAATGTTTTTCATCGTCTGTCGATAAATCCTCGACTTCGCTTTTGACCGCGATCCTGAATGTTGCCGCGATCTTTTCCGCGCCGGCCTTGAATAATGACGGCTTCGGGCATCCTGGTATGACCCCATAATGGACACCGTTTTTCATCACGGCCTTCATGACCTCTTGGATCAGGTTGACCTGCTCCCGGATGTCTCTGGCCGTAAGCGCCCGGCTTTCTGTTTCGACTGTTGTTAGTTGGTTACTCATTTTCCAGTCCTCCCGTTGTTTGAATTAAAGCGTGTAAAATACGTGGTCTTCGATTCTTTTTGATTGTTTTGCTGATCTTGCCCATGACGGTTTGCAGTCATGCCGGCAATAGTGGTTATATGATCCGGGGCGCGCGGCCTCCCATGCCTTGCGGGCCCGGTTGATTTCTGTTTCTGTGAGTTTTCGTTTTTGGGTTGGTTTTCCGGTCTTAGCATCCCAGCAGGAAAACTGCTTCGGCTTGAGAACGACCTCGCGGGCGCTCTTGCGGGATTCGGCCATGCGGGTCTTGATTACGGATGCCACCGCGACCTGGGCCTCGAATGATTGGCTGGATGCCTCATAGGCAATCGTGAGGATCGCCATTTCATCCGCCTGGGCCGCGGCCGCCATAAAAAGGACAGCCAGAGCCATGATCCCCATCCCGATCACAACCCGGGCAACGGCCCAAGCCTGATCTATATAAGACGGCTCTTGCATATTATGGCGTTCTAACGCATAATCGCCGTCATCGTCCTCATCCTCAAAATCATCGTCATTGATTTCATACGGATGGTCAGATGGGTTTAAATACGGCCCCCTGTCGCTATAAACCTGTGTGCTTTCTAACAACATTGATGCCCTCCTTGTTTAGTTGACCCTGTGCAGTTCAATCATCCGATCAAGGTCGGATGCCTTAAAAATCGGCCTGCGCCCCAGCTTTGAGGCATGAACCCCAAAGCGCTCCCATTTTCGCCAGTTCATTCGTGCCGTTTTGTATGCCATCCGGCAATATTCGGCGGCTTCTTTCAGGTTGAGATATCTGTCTTCGATCATGGCCATGGGCTCCTTTTCCCTACTTTTTAATCCCTTTTACTCCCTTGATTTTTCCCGCGAGCGATGTATGCTCTCAGGCACAGGGATAGTTCCGTTTTTGCGCTCCCAAGCGGTTATGCCTTCACGGACAAACCGCCTGATCTGCCATTGGTAAGGACGATCTTCCAAAAAGGCGATCTGTAAGAGCTTGTATTTCTGCTCAGGCGTAAAACGGATATTGTCAGGATTTCGGTTTAATTTCTGTTTCATGGGGTGTGATAGCTTTTAATTTTGCCCTTTAATCGCGTTCTTTTGGCCTTTAGAGGCACGATCGGCCTTTGAGCGACCGTTTACGTCTAAGGGGTCATTTTTAAGCTTTTTTAATATTTTTTCTAAGCGCTTAATCTCTGCCTGATATTCAGCTATTCGAGTTTTAATGGTGTCGATTTTTCGGTATGACCACGGCCCTATTTTTTTGTGCATTTTGTGGTGGCATTCAACGCAGGCAACTAGAAGATTTTTTAATGAATGATCCCATTTCTTCCCATTGATATGGTGAACATGGAGTTCTCTTTTAAGGGTTGGCTTTCTTTTGCATACTTGGCATCGTGAGTTTTCTTGTTTTTTCCTGATCTCGAAGTTTTTTTTCATTTCAGGAATATCGCTGTACTTGATCATTTTCTTTTCCTTGTTTGTTTCCCTACCCTATCACTTTGATAGGTTACAGGGGCAAAAAAAAAGTAAAGGTCTTTGTTTAAAACCATAGAGATTTGGGCTAAGGAATCAGCATCCGGCTTGCTTCCGTCCTTTTCCCAGTTCTCAAGCGTTCGAGGGTTGATTGAGCGACCGCCGTCTTTGATAATCTTTTTAGCAAGATCATCGCGGCTGAAGCCTGCCTCAACTCTGAACTTTCTTAAATTGTCGCCGATGAATTTCATTTGTGTCACCTCCATTGAGAGAATTATAGCAAAGTGCTAGAGTTTGTCAAGAAAAATAAATGCAAAATATGAAAAAAATCTACCAAAGCGATTTACAATGTTTTTCATGAAATTTAACGAAATCTTAACGCGATACCGCGAACATTCAGGGATGAGTAAAACAGAGCTTGCTAAGGCAATCGACAAAAAAATATTTTTTTAAAAACAAAAAAGGCGCGGGTTTTTTAGGCCCGCGCTGGGTGTGTGGCTGTTTGGAGGAGGAATCAATATATCAAAACAAAGGCGATCTGAACGCCTATGACAGCCCCAAAGGTTCCCTCGCATACCTTCCAAACGAAAGTCCCCGCTGTCGGCTTCCATCGGCTCATGGCCATCAAGACCGGGCAAAGCAATGCTGTCAGCAGGTTCCACCAGCTCAGGCCCACCGATGCCGATATAAGCCCATATCCGGCAAAGATCGCAATGCGCTTGAGCCATGAGGCCCGATCCCCATATCCAAGCGGGAAAACGGCCATCGCAAGACCTCCCACGCTCAAAGATTTCCACCAGATGCCGGTTGCGATCCACACACAAGCGCCCCAAATGATCGGAAGCACAATGCGCCGGAGCCATTTCTGGCCCTTGATATCTTTCGATATTTCAGTCCCGCCAAGCGCGAACAACAGCCAGCCGATGGCCGGCACAATGACCATCCACAGTTCAGGGTTCAGATTCTGCATGATTCGCATCCGATCTCTATTGATTCATCGTCATTCATTTCAGATTGACGCCCTTAATTTTGGCATTCATCACGCGGTCTACGGCTCTGTCTGACAAAAGCCAGCCGTCGTATTTAGCCGTGACGGTCTGGTCTTTCTTTACCCGGACAAGCTCTGCCTGATCCAAAACATAGACCTGCGTTGTCGCGCTACATCCGGCCAAACCCATCCAAAAAATCAGAAGGGCTGTCATTTTTCTTCGCATCGTCCAAGTCCTTTTTTGCCTGTTCTGCCTGCTCACGCCGGAACGCCGCCTTACGGGAAATCCATTTCCAGACGCCTATCGCGCAGGCGAGCAGAAGCGCCAAGACTTTCATTTAATCAGAAATCCTTTGACCTTCTCAAGTAATTCATCGACCTTGTTTAGAATCGCGCGAACCGTTTTGACAGAAACCTCTGCGGCCTCGGCTGTCATAAACAGACTCAAGAGATTGACCACGCCGGTCACAAGCTCCTTGATTGCTTTGACAAGCGCTTGCAATACGCCGATAAGTGTGGCCCCGTTCACCAGAACCCAAGAAATTATTTTACTCATTTGACCCCCTCCTTGACTGCCGAGACAACCGCGTCTTTCCTTGCGGCCAGCTCAGGCGTTGTTTGTATTTTCTCGTCGATCATTTTATTTAAAGCATCCCGCCTCACCTTGTCGGCGGTGTCTTTGGGATGGATGACTTTATAGGATATTTTTTTCATTATTCAATTTCCAAAACATTTATGACCGCGTCGGTCGTGTAACCGTCAACAGTTCCGGCGACCGTCACAATTCCATTTGATGAAGCATGAGCTCTAATTTTATAAACAATCGGACTTGTTGTTGCAGGAGCATCAAGCCATGTTATTGTCTGCGTTGTCCATGCAGGGCGTCCCTCTGATCCGTTGCCAACGCTTCCCTGAGAATGGATTTTTGTTGTGTCTCTACACAATATAATCGCATAAGAGGCGCTTCCAGCCGAGCCTCCTATTGGTATGGTTGCCGTTATTAAAAACTTGCTGGATGCTGATTTAGGAACAACATTCACAGCAAGACCTTCGATATCAGATTCAGTGGTCGTGATATTTACAGCGCTCGTAATTCTAGCTTGCGGCAATGAAACACCTAGAGAGTTATTAACTATCGAAATATTCCCAGATGCATTATTATAAAATGATCCGATCCTCCTATAAAACGTCATTCCCGTCGGCGTTGTGGCGTTGGTTGATATCACAACAGTGAACGTCGTCGCGTTGTTATCGGCGCAGGCATAAATATAATATTGAGTGCTTGTCGCCTCTGACCCTGTGTCAATATCCGACCATGTGACGGTTGTGTCAGACGGATTTCTGCGCAGCCTTCTGTTTCCGCTTGCGTCAACGATCATAATCTCACCGGCCCGGACATATAGGTCAGCGTCGCCTTTATACTCAACGGCGCACCCTCGGCGGTAACTGATAAGCATATCCGTCAATGACGTATAGTAAGACTGAGCCCCGCCGCCTGTCGGACCCAAGAAAGTCTCGATTGCTTCGATTTCGTCATATCCGGCATTGAATAAAGCCGCAACGAGCTTTGTCACACCGTTGACCACCGCGCTGAACGTCTTTTTTGCGTTTGGAAATGTGGCTGACATTTTTAAATGCTCCTTACTTTTCGTAATCGTAAATAAATTTTATCGTTTGGTCAGAGATCGGTTTCTTTTTGCCTTCGCCTTCTGAAAAATATTTTTCAATATCAGATTTTTTAAACCTGATTTCGTTTTCAAGTTTTGAAAAGATGCACTCCATAAATTCAGGAAACGACAGATCAATTCCAGACATTTCCTTAAAAACTTCGTGAAGATAGTTAAGCCGCATTTTCATTGTGATAATTTGTTCTTCCATGTCTTAACCTCAATCGTATTGCTGCAAATTCGCAAGGGCCAGATCAAGGCGTTTAATGATTGCAGCCGTTTCGAGGATCGTGTCCCCGAATTGAATTGTTAAATTAAACCTT
>CAZLHW010000331.1:0-4948 GCA_964559085.1 uncultured Acidobacteriota bacterium
CAGGTTGGGGAATCGATCGGAAGCCGGACCGGTGCTGGTTTCGAGCTATGAGCAGTTGGATAAAACGCTCGGCTCCAAGCATGAACGGACGCTAGTCACAATGGAACGACCGACTCCGAATTCGTAGGATCGTGGGTTACACTACAATTCGGATTCGGTCGTTCCATTGTGACTAGCGGCGGCAATCGGCGATCCGACTAATAATGGCGCCTGCGGCCAGTACGACCGCCACGCCGACGACATTGTAATAGAGCCAGGAAATAGAGGAATAACAGGCGACGGCAAAGACTGCGGCTTCGCCGGCGAGCAGCCCGTAGAAGGCTCCGGCGCCGTTGCTTCGGCGCACCAGGAAAGCAAGCAGGAAAACGCCCAGTATCGGCCCGTAGAAATAGGACCCGACTTTGTTGACCGCTTCGATCAGGGAACCCAGTTTCCCCGCATAGCAGGCCGCAACTGTGGCAAAGCATCCCCAGAATAAAGTGGCAGTGCGCGAGACCCGGAGGTAATGGGAGTCGCTGGCGTTCGCCTGAAAATACCGTTTATAAAAATCGATGACGGTCGCGCTTGCCAGCGAGTTTATTTCCGAAGAGAAGCTTGACATCGCCGCGGCAAAAATCACCGCCAGCATGATTCCGAGAATACCCGTGGGGGCGTAGCGGACCAGGAAAGAGGGGAAAATGTAGTTGACGTCGCTGGACGGCTCCGATTGAAGAACGGATCTCAGCAAGGCCTGATTTTCCTTTTTCACCTGCCGAAATTCCGCTTCCGCCCGACGATAGTGCTGTTCCGCCCGGGCCAGCAGTTCCTGCCTTCCGCTTTTTCTTGCCTCGCCCAACGACACCGCCGCCTCTCGCCTCTTCTGGAACGCCGCGTTATGTTTCCTTTCGAGTTCGCCGTATCGGGCGCCGGCTTTTTGCATCAGAACTCTGTGATGGGACTCATTGAAATTCAGCGGAGGCCTGATGAAGTGAAACGAGACGAACATCAGCACGCCGACGGCCAGGATCAGGAACTGCATCGGAACTTTCAGGAACGCGTTCAGGATAAGACTCATGCGGCTTTCCGTCAGAGAACGCCCGGTCAGATAGCGCTGCACCTGGCTCTGATCGCATCCGAAATAGGAAAGAGCCAGAAAAAAGCCCCCAAGCATTCCTGAAAGGAGGGTGTAGGAACTCTTCAAATCAGTGGAGAGATCAATGCTGTTCCATTTCTGTTCCAGCCCGGCCAGATGCACGGCATCGCCAAGTGAAAAGCCGGATGGGAATTGAGAGACAAACAGCGCAATCGCAATAAAAATTCCGGCAAACATCAACAGCATCTGCTTCGCATCGATCAGGATCACGGCTTTGTTGCCGCCGATGGTGGTGTAGAGGATGGTCGATGCACCCATGATCAGGATTGTCACGATCTCGTTCCAACCGAAAATCACGGCAAGAATGATGGACGGAGCGTACAGGACAAAGCTGACGGCCAGCCCCCGCGAGATCAGGAAGATGAAGCTGGTCAGGCTGCGTGTTTTCGCGTCAAAGCGTCTTTCGAGATATTCGTATGCGGTAAAGATGTTGGCTTTATAGAAAAACGGAACGCACGTCATGCACAGCACCACCATCACCAGCGGCTGCGGCAGGTACACCTGGATAAAAGACATCCCCGAGTCGTACGCCTGTCCCGTCGTTCCGATATAGGTGATGGCGCTGGCTTGCGTAGCCATGACCGAGAGACCGACGGCCCACCAGCGCAAAGACCGGGTGCCGCGAAAGTAGTCATCGAGATTTTTGTTCTTTTTGCCGTGACGGACTCCTTCCGCAAGGACGTAGGCAAAATACAGAAGGATCACGATCCAGTCGGCTATATGCATGGGGCGTCAGCGATTGAGCAGAAGCGTCATCAGATAAAGGGCAACGACCAGGGCACACGTAAAGAAAATGACGGAGACATAAAGCCGCTTCCAGGTGCGGAAGATCGGCGGCGGGTCTTCGTGCTCGGGCTGTTCGGGTTCGAGAATCATATCGAATCCATAATAGTCATTCCGGAGAACCGACACAATCGTAGTTCCGGCAAAGGAATAACTCTAAGGCTCGAAGACCCAAAGGCTCCAGATAGAAATCAGAATCCGGGGAAAGGAGACAGGGCGCGGTCCAGGACGCCGAGAGAATAGGTGATCGCCACACCATAATTGGTGATGGGAACGCCGGCTTCCCTGCAGCGCAGGATCCGTGAAACGACTTCGCGGCGGTTCAACGTGCAGGAGCCGCACTGCACAATCAGTTGATACTGGCCGGGATCTTTGGGGAAGTCGTGCCCCTGCTGGTGAACAAACTCAAGGTCCACGCCTGTATATTGCCGAATCCAGCGCGGTATTTTGACGCGTCCGATATCCTCTCCGATGGGGTGGTGCGCGCAGGATTCCATGACGAGCACGCGGCTTCCGGCTTTCAGCGTATCAATTGCCCTGACGCCGCGTACGAACTCTCTCAGGTCCCCCTTCAGTCGCGCAAACAAAATGGAGAAAGACGTCAGGGGAACCTGGGGAGGGATATCCCCGTTCACTCTCAGAAACGCCTGGGAATCGGTACCGACCAGGGCCGGCGGATCTTTTAGTTTATCCAAGGCATCGCGCAGCTCGCGTTCCTTGACCACCATGCAGCAGGAGTCATGGTCCAGGACATCGCGGATGGACTGCACCTGCGGCAGGATGAGTCTGCCGCGCGGGGCTTCCAGATCAATGGGGACAACGAGGACAACCATATCGCCCGGAGAGATCAGGTCGCCCAGAATAGGGGGCGCATCCATAAACTCCTCCGGAGCGGCCTGAATCAAAGCTTCGCGCAATTCGGGGATGCCCCTTCCCTGAGAAGCGGCGGCATGAACAAACGGGATTTTTCTCGCTTTAAGGTTCCGCAAAACCTCTTCGGACGGCGCTCCAAGGTCGCTTTTATTGAAAACAACTATGACCGGCGCCTGGCGCCTGGACAGTTCGGTCAAAAGGGCCTCTTCAAACTCTCCCCAGCAGTTCCCTTCCGCTACCAGGATTCCAAGATCCGTTCGTTCAAAGATCAGGCGCGTCCGCTCGGCGCGCATTTCTCCCAAAGCTCCGACGTCGTCGATTCCGGCCGTATCAATAAACAACACCGGCCCGAGCGGAAGAAGCTCCATCGGCTTCTCCACAGGATCGGTCGTTGTTCCGGGAACTTCGGAGACAATCGAAACCTGCTGGCGCGTGAGGGCGTTCAATAACGAGGACTTGCCGACATTGCGGCGTCCGAACAAACCGATATGCAGCCGCATGCCCTTTGGGGTATCTTTCATTTCTTTTCCTCGGGCGCGCCGGATCCAAGCCGCGCCACATTTTCAGGAGAGACCAGCCGGTCGAACTCTTCCGGAGACAGGGCCCCCTCGTCAATAACAATATCCCGGACAGATCTCCCCTCGCGTCGAGCGCGCACGGCGATCGCCTCAGCCCTCTCATAGCCCAGGGCTTCCACCATCGCAGTCAGGGAAGCCGTCGCGCCTTCCACATGAGACCGGCAGCGCGCCTCGTCGGCCATGATCCCGTCCACGCAATGCTCCCGGAAAATCCGGCAGGCATTGCGAAGAAGATCCAGACTCTCCAGCAGCGCATCGGCCACCAGAGGCAGGAATGGATTCAGTTCCAGATTCCCCATTGCGCACGCGTGCGCAATGGCCTGATCGTTCGCCATTACAGTGATCGCGGCCTGAGACACCGCCTCGGGAATGACCGGGTTCACCTTGCCGGGCATGATAGAGGACCCGGCCTGGCGCGGAGGCAGGCGGATCTCTCCAAAACCGGCGTCCGGCCCCGACGACAGGAGGCGAAGGTCGGTCGCTATCTTAAGCAGGTTCGCGGCACACGCTTTGAGAATTCCGCTAACCTCGACAAAAACGTCGGCATTCTGCGTGCATTCAACAAGGTTCTCCGCTCGTGCCAATCCCAGTCGTGTAATTTCGCGCAGCCGGTCCACGACAATAAAGATGTACCGCCTGGGGGCAGCAAGACCGGTGCCGATGGCCGTGCCGCCCAGGTTCACGAGACGCAGCCTCTCCTCGCATTTGTAGATGCGCCAGCGATCGCGTGCAAAGGCTTCGGCATAAGCCCCCATTTCGCGTCCCAGCGTGAGAAGCACGGCGTCCTGGAGCTGTGTTCTGCCGACCTTGACGATGCGCGAAAACTCATGTTCCTTGCGCTGGAAGGATTCGAGCAAGCCGATGACCTGCTGCTGCAGGAGCCGGAGCGACCGGATGGCCGCCACTTTCAGCGCGGTCGGATAGGTGTCGTTGGTCGCTTGGTGCCGATTGATGTCCTCCAGCGGGCTGACCGTTTGATACTCGCCCAGGGGGCGTCCGAGAATCTGCAGGGCGCGATTTGCCAGGACTTCGTTGACATTCATGTTGGTGGACGTCCCGGCGCCGCCCTGCAGAGCATCCACGCGGATGGCGGCATCCAGACGCCCTTCCATCATTTCCATGCACGCGGTTTCAATCGCGTGCGCTTTGGCATCGTCCCAGCAACCCAGTTCGTGATTGGCGCGGGCGCAGGCAAGCTTGACCGCGCCGTAGGCATGAATCAGAGCGGGGTTCACCGGCCGCAGCGACAGCGGGAAGTTTTCCAGGGCGCGCTCCGTATAGATGCCATGCAGCGCATTTGCCGGCACTTCGCGGGTTCCAAGCAGGTCCTGCTCTATACGATAGGCACCCATAGGCAACTCCAGGATTCAAAGACGCGAAGACTCGAAGATTAAAAATAGAGATCCCGGGCATCCGTGTTTCGGATGCGCTCCAGGCGCTTCTTCAATTCTTCCTTCAGCGGGCCTTCGTCCAGCTTGCTCAACTCTTCCTGAATCCGCTGTTCGCCGGCTTTTCTGGTTTCCGGCGAGGCGTAATCCACCAGATACTCCGTCAGGGTTGTCAGCGCGTTCGGTGTGCAATA
>CAZLHW010000332.1:0-447 GCA_964559085.1 uncultured Acidobacteriota bacterium
CTGGCCGCAGGCGGTGTAATCAGAAGTGCGAGTTAGTGAACCGGCCGCAGAGCGGCCGGGCGGCAGAGCCGCCATGTGAATTTAGCCGGGCCTTTCAAGGCCCGGAAGGCGAAATGGATTGTTTTGTCCGTCGCGGCAGCGACGGTTGAATCACGCGTCGCTGCCGCGACGCATCGCTCACGCTCAACCGGATCCCGGCCTTGAAAGGCCGGGCTAAACTCATACCGCCGCTGCGCGGCGGATGAATTTTGACTCGCACTTCCGATTACCCCCAGCTTATACCTGCAACTTGACATATAGACATATGGTCAATATGCTTAGACATATGAGAACGACGGTCAGGTTAGATGATGCCTTAATGAAGCGAGCTAAACATGAGGCCGCTAAGCGGGGAGAGGCATTTACTTCCCTCATTGAAAAAGGCCTGCGCCTGGTGTTGGCCCAGCC
>CAZLHW010000332.1:457-4911 GCA_964559085.1 uncultured Acidobacteriota bacterium
GGAAACTGCCCGTATGCAAAAAGGGTGGCGGCACGTTGCCTGGCGTGGATATTGGGAATTCTGCTTCTCTGCTGGATCAAATGGAAGGAATTCAATGATCCTGCCGGATGTCAACGTGCTCATCTATGCATTCCGCAGCGATTCAAGGGAACATGAACGCTATCGCGAATGGCTTGAGTCTGTTTTAAATGGCCCGGAAGCATATGCCATGTCGCCGCAGGTTTTATGTTCGCTTGTCCGCATAACAACGCATCCTCGTATTTATCGCAATCCGAGCGAATTGGAGGAAGTGCTTGAGTTTGCCCGCATCCTTCAGGAACAGCCGCATGCCGTGCCGGTAATTCCACAGGAGAATCATTGGTCGATCTTTGAGGCCCTATGCAAAGACTCGGCTGCTTCGGGGAATATTATTCAAGATGCATGGTTTGCCGCTCTTGCCATAGAATCCGGTTGTGAATGGATTACCGTGGATCGGGATTATGCGCGCTTTAAGGGTCTCCGCTGGCGTCCGCCATTCTAATAGCCGCACTGAGTTATATACATATTGAAAATGGCATATTCATTATGTATATTGTTTTGCCGGGGAGCTTCGAGTGTGAACTATTTTCGTCGTCTGATCGAGGGGTCTCTTCTTAACGCGGCAGACCATTTCCCTGTGCTGCTTTTGACCGGTCCCCGACAATCCGGCAAATCGACCACGCTGCAAAAGCTATTTCCTTCCCATCGGTACATCTCTTTTGATGATCCCGTTGTACGTGCTCAGGCAAACAAGGATCCGGACCTCTTTCTGGCGGATCATGCTCCGCCAATCATTCTTGATGAGATTCAGTATGTCCCGGAAATTCTGCCGATGCTCAAGATGGAAGTGGACAAATCACGCTCGCTGCGCGGCGCCTATATCCTGACTGGATCTCAGTCGTTTCCGTTGATGGGAGGAGTGTCTGAATCACTTGCCGGGCGGGTGGCAATATTCGAACTGCTGCCTTTTTCTTATCAAGAGCTGCCCGTTGTTGCGGATATGGATGAAGATCGGACATTTGAAGATATAATCCGGGGATTTTTCCCGGGACCTGCCGCTCAATCTGTGCCGACGGCGATTTTCCATGGATCCTACATACAGACGTATCTGGAGCGCGATCTCCGATCCATTCATGCCGTAGGGGATCTCAGGGCGTTTCAGCAATTCATTGAGGTTCTTGCGGCCAACATTGGGCAGATCGTCAATCTATCGAACATCGGGTCTGCTTGCGGAGTGACTCATCCCACAGTGCGCAAATGGCTTTCGGTTTTAGAAGCCTCGCGCATTATCTATCTGCTTAGACCCTACACGCGAAATTTACGGAAGCGGGTTATCAGAAGTCCCAAGCTTTATTTCACGGATACGGGAATGGTTGCGCACATTCTTCGGGAGTCCAATCCCCGTGCCCTGCGCCACGGCGTCATGGGAGGAGCCATCTTCGAGAACATGATCATTATGGATCTGTTGAAGACAAACAGCGGATTGGGATCGCCCTGGCAGTTTTTCTATTATAGGGACAACAATCGTGTGGAGGTGGATCTTATTTTGACGCGCGGAAGCGAATTTGTTCCGATTGAAATCAAGCTTACCAGAAGCCCCACCGAGAGTATGACATCCGGCCTTTGTTCCATCGGCAGATGGCTGAAGGCAAAGCAGGCGTTTCTACTGAATACGCGGCAGGATCCGCTGACTATGTCCGGAGCAGTCCATGCAATGCACTGGCACGATTTTGTGCGGAAGTGGCCGAATTAGCCCGACCGCTCTGAGGCCGTTTCACGGACTCGCTGTTCCGGTTACAACTGCATGCTATCCGACAAATAGCGGTTATACCCTGTTTGGCCAACGCTGTTAGCACGGGAATCAGAGATACTGCAATTTCTCAAAGACTGATATAATCTGGCGCATAAGCGTCTCAATAAAACTCACGGGAGCAAGAAGATTGGGACAATGTCGATGGATTCCCAAAGCGCAATGTAAATCGAGAGCGGAAGAGGCACAGACGCCCACGCTGTACGTGTGCCATCGGTCAACGACGCTGAAATCTTGTTGTCGGTCATCCCAGACGGCGCGCGAAAGTTTCCACAAGCCGGCTCAGGTGGAGCCGAAAGCGCCGGGCAGAGTAGCCCAGGGTGAAAGAGCCGAGCGGAGCGAGGCTCTGGAACCCTGGGTACTGCATCCGCGCGGATGCAAGCCCTGTAAGGGCGGAACAGACTGGATCGCCCTGCCCGCGCGCTTATCCTCCAAATCCTTCTATATCTCTCGTAGCTTCGGAATCCGGGATAATCACTTCACCTGTCTCAAGAACACATCATTTCCATCCCATTTGCCGATAAAGTTCCATGGGGTAAATAGCACGCATGCGCGTCATAGTTCGAATTAATAGAGCAAGCCAGGTTGCAGCACTGGCCGCCATTGTGCTGGTGGCCTCCGCAGCCGTCGGCTTTGTGGTGCGCGGAGACAGCCCCAGAACAGACGCGCTGAAGCTTTCGGGAAATATCGAGCTGCTGCAAATAAATATCGCCTTCAAAACCTCCGGATTAATTGAGGAAATTTTCACCGACGAAGGCCGCGACGTGAAAAAGGGAGACGTCATCGCGCGCCTGTCCGGTGAGCAGCTGCAACGGATGCTGGAACGCGAAAAGGCGGCAGAATCGGAAGCAAAAGCATCGCAGGCGCAGGCGGAAGCCTCTCTGGAGTGGCAAAGGAGAGTTTTTTCCGCCAACCTGGCAGCCAGGAAGGCGGAGTTGGCAGCAGCCATGGCACACCTTCAGGAACTCGAAGCGGGCTCACGATCGGAGGAAATAGCCGAAGCCCGGGCTGTATTGGCAGCGGCAACGGCTCAAAAGGCGGACGCGCAAAAGGATTGGGAGCGCGCGCGCCGTCTTTTCGAACTGGATGACATCTCCGCGCGCCAACACGATCAGTTCCGCGTGGCGGCGCAATCCGCAGCGGCGGCGTTGCACCAGGCGGAACAACGGCTTGCCTTGGTAGAGTCTGGCCCGCGCAAGGAGACCATTGCAGCGCAAAAGGAGCAGGTAGCCCGCGCCCGCGCCGAAGTAGCCGCCGTCGAAGCCACCCGCTTCGAAATCAAACGACGCGAGCTTGAGATCGCCGCCCGCCAGGCTGAAGTCGAACGGGCGCGCGCACAGGTCCAGCTGATTGAATCCCAGATAAAGGATCTGGTGGTTACCTCCCCGGTCGACGGTGTCGTATTGCTGAAAACCGCGGATGCGGGAGAAATAGTCGCGGCTGGAACAACCATTGTTACCATCGGAGATATGGATCGCCCCTGGCTGCGAGCCTATGTTCCCGAAACGGAACTGGGCCGCATTAAGATCGGCCAGTCGGTCAAGGTTTCAAGCGATTCCTATCCGGGAAAGGTTTATGCCGGCAGAATATCATTCATATCCTCCGAAGCCGAATTCACCCCGAAACAGGTTCAGACATCGGAGGAGCGCGTCAAACTGGTTTACCGTATTAAAGTCGACATCGCCAATCCCAACCGCGAACTCAAACTCAACATGCCCGTGGATGCCCTGATTCTTTTTTGAGCCTTAGCGCCTCGGAGTCTTAGAGTTTAAATCGGAGAAAATCCATTGCCCCCCGAATTCAATTACGAAGAAGCCTTTTCCCGAAATGTCGGCTGGGTAACTGCATCAGAACTGCAGACCCTGCGCGGCAAACGTGTGGCCATTGCCGGTCTCGGAGGAGTCGGCGGCTCTCATCTGCTAACCCTTACTCGCCTCGGCATAGGTTCCTTCCATATCGCCGATTTTGATGTTTTCAACCTCGTCAATTTCAACCGCCAGGCCGGCGCCATGACGACAACGCTGGGGCGCCGCAAAACGGACGTTCTCTCGGAGATGGCGCGGTCAATCAACCCGGAATTGTCCCTGACAATATTCGAAGAAGGGATTACGGACAAGAATCTTGATGCCTTCCTAAATGGAGTCGATTTGTATGTCGATGGCCTGGACTTTTTCGCCTTTTCGGCGCGCAAATCCATTTTTGCCGCCTGCGCGCAACAAGGCATTCCGGCAATCACCGCTGCTCCGCTTGGAATGGGTGCCGCACTGCTTACTTTCTTACCCGGCGGCATGACCTTCGAAGAATATTTCCGCTGGGATGGCTGTTCCGAAGATGAAATGGCGCTGCGAATGGTTCTCGGCCTGACTCCGAGATTGCTTCAACGCAGCTATCTCGTGGATCCCAGTGCCATGGATCTGAAAGCCCGCAAGGGACCTTCCACTCCTATGGCTTGTGAAATCTGTGCAGGCATGGCGGCAACAGAAGCGCTTAAAATCCTGCTGAAGCGAGGCAAGGTAGTCGCCGCTCCGCACGGCTTGCAATTCGACGCTTACAAAAACAAGCTGGTCCGCACCTGGCGGCCCGGCGGAAATCGTTTACCGGGCAGTAGTGGGCTACTCTGCCGGCA
>CAZLHW010000333.1:0-4907 GCA_964559085.1 uncultured Acidobacteriota bacterium
GTTCGAAGGACCCTTCTCAAGCCCTACACCATCGCCGACATAACGCTGGCCATCGGCTACAAGCTGCCTCAGCTCCGGGACCCGGACACCATTCGCATCGCCTATCAGGAAAAGGGGTTCATCGGCTATATCTGGTCGTTTCCGTGCATTGATCATATTTCGGTGGGCATCGGGCAATGGCTGCCCCAAGCGCGCGCCGCCGATCTGCGCCGGCGCCTGGATGCGTTTATTGCACGGCACCATCCCGAAGCTCCGCCCGAACGCAAACCTTACGCTGCCCGGATCCCGTGCCTGAGCCGGGAGGCGCTGATCCGACAGAAAGTCTGCGGAGAAAACTGGGCTCTTCTCGGAGACGCCGCGGGATTCACCGACGGTATTACGGCGGAAGGAATCTACTACGCGCTTCGATCCGCCGAACTACTGGCAGAATCCTTCGATCGCAAGGCTCCTTTGAGCTATGAAAGCGCCTGGCGATCCGAATTCATGGCAGATCTCGAAACGGCCGCCGCATGGAGAAACCGCTTTTATGCAGGAAACGTCCTTTCGGCTCCTTTCATCCGCCGTTCGCTTCAGGGAATAAAGCACAGCCGGATCATACAAAAAATGCTTGACAGCCTGATCTGCGGGACAACGTCGTACCGGTCCTTTCTGCGCGGGCTGGTCCTTCGCAGCCCGCAGATTCTTGCGCAGGCCATTTTCCACAAATTACGAAGTACGAAGTACGAATGACGAATTAAAAAATTTGTCATTCGTAACGCGTAATTCGTACTTTAGTTTACTGCGGCTTGTCCGGAGAGTTGAAGCCAGTAGATCGAGTTGCTGCCGGCAAGAAAGATATCCTGCCCCGCAACGGCCAGGCCGACCAGGATCGGGGCTGTAATAAAGTGCTGCAGAGAACCCTTTTCCGGCGAGTAACGGAAGATACCTTTTTTCCCCTGGAAGGCGGCCGCGATCAGAAGATCTCCGTCGGGCAAAAACGCCAGCCCCTGCGGCCTGGCGAATCCATCGATCAAAGTCTCGGCTTTCCCCTCCGGAGAAAAGCGTATCAATCGATCCCGCATGGAAAAAGTCGGCCCGGTAACGTAGAGTCGGTTTTTGCTGTCTATGGCGAGATGATATGCAGAAATGCTGGGTTCCATCTCGGCGAACTCTTCCTTGTTTCCCGAGGAGTCAATCCTGTAGATTTTTCCCGTTCGGTCGCCCACATACAGCAGGCCGTTCGAATCGAATGCGATGCCGCAGGGGATGCCGAGATCGTCGGCTATCAATTCCAGGTGTTCAAAATTCGTATAGCGCAAAACTGTACCGTCATGGCGGCTGGAGATATAGAGCTGGCCGTCTCCCGAAAACGCCAGGCCGGTTGGGTTCATGATATCGCATTGAAAGGGGATCTTCTCGCCTCTCCTGGTAATCCGGACCAGCGGCTGCGGAACCTGCTGGCCCCGCCCCCCGCTTATGGTTGTGATAAGGGTACCATCGGGGGCTATCACAGGATTGGTGACCGGATGAAGGCCCGCCGCCAGTTGCGCCGCCAGATTAAAGGGAAACACCTCGGAGTTGATTTCCCCGACCCGCAGGCTTAATCCCAGGCAGTTGGGACTCTCGGGAAGCCGCACCACAATCTTCGTCTCGGATGCAGACGCGACGGAGGCTTCCACGTCCCCGACAAAGACCTTTGAAGACAAACCGGGCTTGAAGCCGCGGCATGCGATAACCAGTTCACCGCCTGGAACACCGCAGACCGGATCCACTCCAAGAATGGATAATTTTTGCTCCGCTTTCATGCGAGCAAACTATACCTTGCAGCATGAATTCCATCAAATTTTTTCAGCCGATGTAGCGTCCTCGGCAGTGGATGGCCGGCGAAGCCTATGAGCATTCCTAAAATTTGCGCCCCCGCCCGAGACCGCCGGCTGTTGACATTCCGTCGCCGCCTCAATAACCTTTCACGTTCATCCAGTCCACGGAGTGCCGACTCTTGAGTGCAGAGCAAATAGACTCCATCATTGTCAGGGGCGCGAAGGTTCACAACCTGAAAAACATCACTGTCCGCATCCCGCTCAATTCTCTGACCGTGATCACCGGAGTTTCGGGCAGCGGCAAGAGCAGCCTGGCCTTCGATACACTCTATGCCGAAGGGCAGCGACGGTACATTGCTTCGCTTTCCGCCTACGCAAGGCAATTTCTGGAGCGCATCGATCGGCCCGAAGTGGAGGATATCGAGGGAATTTGCCCGGCTCTCGCCATTCGGCAAAAGAACTATTCGCGCAATCCGCGGTCTACGGTCGGAACGGTGACGGAGATCAATGATTATCTGCGTCTTTTGTATGCCCGCATCGGCACAACCTATTGCCACGTCTGCGGGCGGGCGGTATCGAAAGACACTCCCGAAAGCATTGCCGATTTTTTAATGTCGTTGCCGAGGGGGCAGAGACTCTATGTGTGCCTGCGCCTTGCCCTGCAGGATCCCTCGCGGGCGCAAGCCGGCAACAGCCGCAAGGCACCGAATAAATGGCGCCAGAATCGCCCGGAAGACACTCTCGCCGTCATGCTGCCCGGGCTGCAACAGCAGGGTTTCATCCGGCTCCTTATCGGAGGAAAGCTCGTAGATCTTTCCGAGGCAGTGGATGCTCTGGCAAAAAGCCGGGACAAAGAGGCGCACGTTGTCGTCGACCGTCTTGTTGTTCAGGAAGACATACGGAAAAGGCTCGTGGATTCCATTGAAGTCTGCAGCCGCGAATCGGAAGGACACATCGACATCATCCTCCTTTCGGATAATCCGGAATCCCTCGAGCAGTGGCTCAAAACCGAGCATTCTGACATTCGATGGATGCGCCACCCGGCCGGCGTTCTGCTTCGGTTCAGCGAGGCTTTCGAATGCCAGCTATGCCATGTGGCCTACCAGGAACCCGAGCCCCGGCTGTTCTCCTTCAACAACCCGTTCGGAGCCTGCCCCGAATGCCAGGGTTTTGGAAACACGCTGACCCTCGACTTCGACTTGATAATTCCGGACAAATCCAAAACGCTTGCAGAAGGCGCGATTGATCCCTGGACAAAGACGCGCTTTCGCAATCTGCACACGCGCCTGATGCAGTTTGCCGATCGGGAAGGGATTCCAACAGATGTGCCCTGGAAGGAGCTGCCGGAGCCTGCCAGAGAAGCTATCGTAAAGGGCCGCGGGCACTTTCCCGGCATCCTGGGGTTTTTCGACTATCTGGAACAAAAAAAATACAAGATGTACGTGCGCATTTTCATCAGCCGGTATCGCGGGTATGCCACATGCCTTGCCTGCCGCGGAGAGCGGCTGCGCCAGGAAGCCCGCGATGTCCTTATCGGCGGCAAGTCCATCACCGAAATCACACGGATGACCATTGCGCAGGCCTCGGATTTTTTTGCATCGCTGAAGCTCAGCGCGCAACAGGCCTCGATTGCGGAAAGGATCCTTGCAGAGATCCGTCATCGCCTGGATCTGCTCCTTCGCGTCGGGCTGGAATACATTGCGCTTGACCGCGTCTCCTCCACGCTTTCCGGCGGCGAATCCCAGCGGATTCAGCTGGCCACATCTCTCGGATCCTCGCTCGTCGGCGCCCTTTATGTTCTCGACGAACCGAGCATCGGGCTGCATCCCCGGGACAGCCAAAGGCTGGTGGAAATCCTGAAAAGCCTGAAAGCTCTCGGCAACACGGTTCTGGTCGTCGAGCACGACGCGGAAATCATGAAATCGGCGGATTACCTGATAGATCTCGGCCCCCGCGCGGGGGAACACGGCGGAGAGGTGATTTTTCAAGGCAGCTATCCGGATCTGCTGCAGGATCCCAAATCCCTGACCGGCCGGTATCTAAAGGGCGATCTTAAAATAGCCACGCCTTTGTTCCGGAGAAAACCCAGCGGCAATTATATCGAGCTTCTCGACGTCCACCGGCACAACCTGAAACACCTGAATGTCAAAATTCCCTTGGGCGTTCTCACTTGCGTAACCGGAGTGAGCGGCAGCGGGAAATCGACACTGGTACACGATGTTCTGTACGCCGCCGTCAAAAGGGCCAAGGGGGAACTTAAAGAATCGCCCGAAGGATTTGGGGGCCTTCGCGGAGCGGAACATATATCAGACATAATTCTGGTAGACCAGTCTCCTATCGGTAGAACGCCTCGTTCGAATCCCGCGACTTACATAAAGGCCTATGACGACATCCGCGGCATCTTCGCGGAAACACGGGATGCAAGCAGCCGCGGTTTTGGACCGAGCCATTTTTCCTTTAATCTGGAAGCGGGACGCTGTCCGACATGCCAGGGGAGCGGAACCGTCGTTGTGGAAATGCAGTTTCTTGCAGACGTCGAACTGGTTTGCGAGGACTGCAAAGGGACGCGGTTCAAGAACTCCATATTGGAGGTTCAATACAAATCGAAAAACATCGCGGAAGTCCTCAATTTAACAGTGCATGAAGCCATTGAGTTTTTTGCGGGACGGTCGAGCCTGATCCGGAAACTGCGGGTGCTCGAAGAAATCGGCCTGGGCTATCTTCGTCTGGGTCAATCGGCAACGTCTCTATCAGGCGGAGAAGCCCAGCGCATCAAGCTGGCAGCTTTTATTTCAAAACCCAACGCCGGCAATACCCTCTATGTTTTTGACGAACCCACCACCGGCCTGCATTTCGACGATATTCGCAAACTCCTCGCCGCCTTCGACCGGCTTCTGGCCTCGGGCAATTCGCTGCTGGTTATAGAGCACAATCTGGACGTCATCAAAACAGCCGATTGGATAATCGATCTTGGTCCGGAGGGGGGCGACGCCGGCGGTCAGATTGTATTTGAGGGCACCCCGGAGGCCCTGGTTCAATGCGACGCGTCGCACACCGGCCGGCTATTTCGTAATTCGTCATTCGTCATTCGTAATTCGTAATTTGCCC
>CAZLHW010000334.1:0-4890 GCA_964559085.1 uncultured Acidobacteriota bacterium
CCATGACTGAAACGCCCTCGGGCAGATCCGGGTGCGGATTCACTTCCAGGAGGTACGGAATTCCGGCTGCGCCCAGCCTCATGTCAATACGCGCGTAATCCCGGCAATACGTAGCCGCATAGGCTTTCAGCGCCTGATCCATCACGTACTGCTCGGTCGTCTTGTCAATCCGCGCCGGGCAGATCGAGTGGACCTTATGATAGGGCTGGACGAGCGGGTTCCACTTGATGTCGTACGTGATGACCGGAGGATGATCGTCCTCAAGCTCCGAAAAATCATACTCGATCAGCGGCAGCGCCACGGGCGGATTGTTCCCCAGGATGGAAACGTGGCGCTACTTTCCATCAAAACCCTCCTCCATCAGAATCGGGGTCCCGTATCGGTCAAAAACATACTGAAGGCGCTGCACCAATTCCTCATGATTCTTTACAACAGAACCTCTTTCCACTCCCGCGCTTCCGTCCTGCCAGCCGGGCTTTATGATCAGCGGATACTTTAAACCGTGATCCGACACGACATCCCGTCCGTTCTGAATAAAAAAATTGGGCGTTGCAAGTCCGTTCTGGAGCAGGACCTGTTTCGTCAATCCCTTGCGCCGGCACAAGGCCAGAGAAAATGCCGGCGCCCCCGTATAGCGTATGCGATGGAGCTCATAAAAGCCGGCCACGGCTCCTTCCCTGTGCAGATCGTTATAGAAACCTTCCACCAGATTGAAAATCACATCCGGAGGATTCTGCGTGATCGCCTCATGAAGTCTGGCCGCGCTGTCCAGTAAATTCACGCAGCGCGCTTCGAATCCCTCCGAGCGCAGCGCTTCCACGATCGCATCGTATTCTTCCTGAACCGTCGCCACGTGAATGCTGTAGTGCGGAGTGAAACCCAGCGACGCCGGATCGATCCGGCGCATTTCTTCGTATTCATCCTTCTCTGCAAAATTGTAGAGAACCAGTATCGATTTTTTTCCGGAGTTCATAGTCTTTTTGCTCAGCTACCAGTATTAGACAGAAGCCTTTTCGATGCAAACAAAGATGTTGAAATCCTTCCATATCTGGAGGAATCTTCTGTCGGAATCTCGTGAAGTCTTGGAGGTATCGTTTATGGGTTTCCGGGTTCAGCCGAATCTCTGGCAGTGCGGCCCCTATGCGCTCAAACATGCGCTCATCATGCTGGGCGTGCTGGTTGATGAAGGCAAGATTACCAAAGTCGCGGGATCGAACGGTTCCGGCACCAACGAAAAAAGCCTCGCCCGGGCCGCTCGAAGATTCGGCTGCGAACTGCGGGAGATTCGGATTACGGATCCTGCGGAAGCCCGCCGTGAAATGACCGGATTTCTGCGAAGCGGCATCCCCTGCCTCCTCTGTGTGCACGAGTGGAAACACTGGGTCGCCGTTGTCAAGGAAGAGCGGGGCAAATTCCTGATGCTGGACAGCGAAGACGCGGCCGTCCTTTCCATCGTCGGCTGGAAACAGCTCAAAACCATGTGGGAATTTCGCATGGACAACGATGAGAAGCCGCCCCGCACGGAAATTTTGTATGATCTCTATCCCCTCTCGCCGCATTTCCGCGTCCAGGTGCGGGCCAACTTTTCGCTCAGCCGCGCCCGCTATCTGCGCAGGCCCGAGAACCGCGAGCTGGCGCAGCAGTGGGACGAATACCTGGCCGACCTTCTCAAGATATGCAAGCCCCGAAATCCGCTCAGCGAACACGTGGTCTCTCTCGGGGAATTTTTGCGCCGCCACGAGGGCATGATTGTCGGTCAGGTCGCCTACTGGCATGGAAAAATCGAGCCGAAAGCGGTCCGCAGAGTTCTCCGCAGCCTGCGATTCGTCGCCGACACCCACGGGCTGGTGGTTCACCTGGATGATGAAAAACGCGCAATTGCGGGCATGACAGCCCTGCTTGCTCTCTGGGCAAGCAGCCGCTACGGCGTCGGCCCGGTTTATGCCGCCCGCCCGGCGCCCCACCCGCACCTAAAGCCTGCCTCGGATCCTTTGCATTCGCAGCTGTCCCCGGATGATGTCCTTTATTCCTGATAGAAAACGAGCGTTCCCGCCGGCACGCTGCCCGCGTCGATATCGTCGCCGCTCAGCATCCTGCCGTCCGCAAGGCGATAGTAGGTGGAGGGATAGTTCCATTTGGCGCCTGCTATAGCCGAGGGCGGCCGCCGGGTTTTGACATACCCGCCATACACGTAGCCGACCAGGATGCGCGTCCCCTTGGGTGCGTGCGTCAGCAGCTTTTGCGTGGACCGGCGCTTCTTCAATTCAGCGCCCGTGCGAATCATGCCGTCGGGAAAGAAATAGATGGAAGTGGATTTCGCATAGGCTGCGCCAGCGACCGCCTGCGGGGTGTCGCCGTCCTTCCCGATTTCGAGAAAACCTTCAAACGGCTGGTTATCCTCCACTTCATTCAGAATGACCCGCGTGCCGCTCGGAATCTTCGCCCAGTCCTGTATCTGATCGCCCGATTGCCGCTTGCCGTTCGGGAAAATATATACCGTGGAGGGACTGTTGTATTGCTCGCGCGCAATGCTCCACGCCGTCAGATTGCCGCCGATGACGGACGCTTCGGAAGGAACTTCGATTGCGGCCGCGACTGAAGGGGCCGCAGCGGCCGTTTCAGCTGCAGCCGGTTTCCCGGCCGCCGCAACCGGAACCGTTTTCGGCGCGGCGGCAAAAAGGTAGCTGAACAGTTCTCTGTCGGCGACCCGGAGACGCCCGGAATCCACGTCGGCATCATGATCCGGCTTGTCCCGCAATCCCAATCGGGCCCGCACGTCCGGCCGCGCAAAAATCATGCCGCATCGTTTCCGGCCGCGGTGATTGTCGGGATGAAACCGGTTCGGTCTTCCGTAGGCCACCATCGAGTGCGTCAAAATGTTTTTATCCGCTATGCCGTAAAGGCTCTTCAACTGCGACAGAAGCTCCCGCAGCGCCGCATACTGCGCATCCGCAATGTCCCTGTTGTGGTACCCGACAACTTCGATGCCGATGGAGTGATTGTCAATGGCGCTCCGCCCTTCCCACATGCTGCGCCCCGCATGCTTGGCAATCTTGTCCTTGTCGATGATCCGAAATACCACGCCGGAAGGACAAACACAGTAGTGCGCCTCGCCGTACCGCACAATTTTCCGCAGCGACCCCTCCTCCTCCCCTTCCGTGGTATGCAGGACAATATAACGTGTAAACGGACGGCGCGGCCGTTTCTTATTCAGCGGGCTGAATCGGTTTTCAATCCGGAGATTGTTGGCGGCAGCCGTAGAGGGGAAGAGACCGGACGCAGGAGTTAATAAAAATGCGACCCCCATTTTGACGAGGTCGCGGCGAGTCGGCAGAAAAATTTTCATCGTTTCCATAAATCGCAATTAGGATAGCGGCTGAAGCATGGTACTGTCATCCCCTATCGGCCTATTTTTTCATTTTTTATCGGAGATGGCGGGTAAGAAGCTATGAAAGACAAAGTCGTTGTTGCATGGAGCGGAGGAAAAGATGCGGCGCAGGCTCTCTATGAACTTATCGGGCGGGACGAGGTGGAAGTGGTTTCCCTGCTGACGACACTGACCGAAGGCTACGACAGAATCAGCATGCACGGCGTCCGCCGGAGCCTGCTGGAGCGGCAGGCCGAAGCGCTGGGATATGCGCTGGGAGAAGTACACATTCCTCAAAACTGCTCCAATGAAACCTACGACGCCCGCATGCGGCAATCGCTTGAGCAATTCCGGGAGCAGGGGGTTACGACCGCCGTATTCGGCGATCTCTTCCTGCAGGATATTCGCGCCTATCGCGAAGAGCGCATGAGCCGGATCGGGATGCGGTGCCTCTTCCCATTATGGGGAAAGCCGACGCAGGAAACGGCCCGCCGTTTTCTCGACCTCGGATTTCGCTCGATCGTGGTCTGCGTGGATACGAAAGTCCTCGACGGCTCTTTCACCGGGCGCGACTACGACAGGGATTTTATTCAAAACCTGCCGCCCGGAGTGGATCCGTGCGGCGAAAACGGGGAGTTCCATACGTTCGTTTATGACGGCCCCATCTTTAAGAAGCCCGTCTCCGTGGAGCGTGGCGATATTGTCCTGAGAGACGAACGCTTCTGCTACTGCGACTTAAAATAATGAACCGCGGATTCTTGCGGATCCGTATCCACCCAATTTTTATCCTTGAGGATCCGCGGTTCATTCCGATCTATTGAAGAGGATCATCCCAACGTAGGTTACCGCCCCCTTTCCGTTATCGTACGGAAATCCCGCGCTCTTCTGAAGCGCGAGGACATTCATGCCGTAGGCTTCGACCGATGCTACGGCAAGGTCGGGGTGGCGGCACGGCTCCCGGTCGAGGTAGGCGCAGCGTTCGCAGATACTGCAGCAGCCGGCATGGAGTGGAAGAATGTCTTCGCCCGGATACGTATGACGAATCCTGCCAAGGAGATCGCGAAAAATTTTTTCATGCACCCCGGCCGCCGCAAGCATGCCCTTCATGTCAAAGTTGCTTTTGACGGCATGCACGGTCTGAAACAGCATTCCCTGCCGATATCGCAGGGCTTTTTCCTTCAATTCGCGGACCGGCCCGATGGCCGGCGGCCCCATCCAGTTCGTGTCATATTTCCGGCAGATGTTCTTCTCGCACGCGGATCGAAACTCTTCATGAAACCGGATCACCGAAGTGTCCAGAATCGCCGCGTTCGATGCGTTCGCCTCCAGCGCAATCCTTACAAGGTCTTTCCCGTCGATCATCGTTCCACCCTCCGATTCCCTATCTTCTCAAACATGAGGGAGAGGCGACCGCCCGGGCATGCCCGCCAAGGAAAGCACGCGCTGAGAGCGTTCGGGACCTTCCCATGGCGGCCTTGTGCCGATTGCCGGCGCTGCAAGTGCCGAAGGCGCGCGGCAGAGCA
>CAZLHW010000335.1:0-4888 GCA_964559085.1 uncultured Acidobacteriota bacterium
GGATGGATTCAGCTGGACATGCAGCTGGAAAGCCAGCGAGTGAAAGTCAAGGCGCGGCTCGGCATCCGGCGGCTGGCAGCGAAAGCGCAGGCGCTTAACGGTTTATCCGCGACTCAGAAGCGGTTATACGAGACTTTGAAGGAAAGTGGCGAGCCGTTGATGCTGCAGGACGCGCTGCGCTCTGCAGGCTGCAGTGTCAGCATTGCCAGGACGCTGGAGCGTAAGGGGCTTGTGGCGATCGAGTCCGCGATACTGGAACGTGTGCCTCCGGATCTGGCCGATGGCCGCAATTCCCTTGCCCCGATTCTTTCGCCGTCACAAAAACAAATAATGGACCACATCCTGGAAAGGGTGCGCGAGGGAAAAGCGGCCTGTTGCCTGGTTCACGGAGTTACCGGCAGCGGGAAAACGGAGGTGTACCTCCAACTGATCGCCGAGGTGGTGAAGCAGGGAGGCAGCGCGCTTTTGCTGGTGCCGGAGATCGGCCTCACCCCGCTCCTGAGCCGTCTCGTCGTATCCCGTTTCCCGAACCAAGTGTCGCTGCTGCACAGCGGAATGTCGGCGGGAGAGCGGTTCGATCAATGGAACCGCATTCGCACGGGCGGCGCCAAGGTGGTGGTGGGCACGCGCTCCGCCGTGTTTGCGCCGCTGGAGAACCTGCGCTTCATCGTGATGGACGAAGAACAGGACGCCTCCTACAAGCAGGATGAAACGCCGTGCTATCACGCCCGTGAAGTGGCATGGCATCGCATGCGGCAGGCGGGCGGGGTGTTGCTGCTGGGATCCGCAACTCCTTCCATTGAGACGTACCATGCAGCCGTTCAAAGCGGAGGCATGCATTATTTCCACCTCCCGGAGCGGATTCAGGCCAGGCCGATGCCGCGGGTGATCCTTGTGGACATGAGCGCCGAATTTAAACGGCATGGCAAAAACGTCATCATTTCCGGCGTGCTCCAGGAAGAACTCGAAGGATGTATGCGGCGCCGCGAGCAGGCGATGATCCTGCTGAATCGGCGCGGTTTCGCGCGCACGCTTTTATGCCGCAGCTGCGGACATGTGTACGCCTGTCCGGATTGCAGCGTCAGCATGACTTACCATCAGCAGGAAAACCGCCTGTTATGCCATTATTGCGGACGGGAAAGAGAAGTCCCCTCCCTGTGCGGCGGCTGCGGCGGCCCTTATATTCACTATGCGGGCGTCGGCACGGAACAGCTCGAAGGCATACTCCGGACTCTTCTGCCCAAGGCGCGTATCGCGCGTTTGGACCGCGATACCGCGCGGCGGCGCGGAACCCTGCGTACAGTTCTTTACAGCTTTGCGGAGCGCGAATTGGATATATTGGTGGGAACGCAGATATTGGCCAAGGGGCATGATTTTCCGGACGTTACCATGGTGGGCGTCATCGCGGCGGATTCCGGATTGTCGTTTCCTGATTTCCGGTCGGCCGAGCGCACCTTTCAACTGCTGACGCAGGTTGCCGGCAGAGCCGGACGCGGCGATGCCCCGGGCCGCGTGGTAATTCAGACCTTCTATCCCGACAATTATGCGCTGCAGTTTGCTCAGAAACAGGAGTATCGCGGCTTTTACGAGAAGGAAATCGAATTCAGGAACCTGATGGGCTATCCTCCCTTTCGCCGACTGATACAGATTGTGGTCAGCGATCCGGATCCGCTAAAAGCCTCCAGAAACGCGGAGAAGATCGCAGGCGACCTGAAAGCGCAATTCGCAGGAATGAAGTCCGAGGCCAGACCCCATCTTCTCGGACCTGCGGCGGCGCCTTTGGAGAAACTGCGCGGCAACTACCGCATGCAGATCCTTATAAAAATCCATCCCTGCGCCGAAGCAACGGCTATTCTTCAGGATTGCTTTGCGCATCTCGACAGCCGGAAGCTATCGTCAAAAGTCCATGTCGATGTGGATCCCCTTTCGCTCTTGTAAAGCCCCGACAGCAGGCCGTGACCGCCGATTCTTTGTTATTGTGCTGAAAACAGATTTTGTGCTATCGATTGAGTAGTCGCACACACGTCTTAACAACTGGAGGAAATATGGCATTCTGCTCAAAATGCGGTTCAGCAATTTCGGAAGGCGCAGCTTTCTGCAGTGTTTGCGGTTCTCCCGCCTCTTCGTCCGGTGCGCCGAATCCCGTACCGCCCCCCCCGCCGCAGAGGGAACCTGCAAACACGGGGCTGAGTTCCAACGTCGTGGCGGCCCTTGCCTACTTTTTTATTACCGGCATTATCTTCCTGCTCATGGATCAGTTCAAGGGAGATAAATTTGTTCGGTTCCATTCCTTTCAGTCGATTGCCTACGGGGTTGTGGTCATGGTGTTCTCCATTGTCTGGAGCAATCTTGCCCTTGCTGCATTGGGATTCCTTTGGACACTGATCGGCCTCGTGAGCACGCTGATTCACCTGGCGATTTTTGCCTATTGGCTTTTCCTCATGTATAAAGCCTACAACAACGAGAGGTACAAGGTGCCGATCCTCGGCGATTGGGCGGAAAAGCAGGCCGCCAAATAAAATTGACGATTGACGATTTGTGATTGACGAGTGGTTGGAAAATCGTCAGGGGCCAATCCTCAGTTGAAAATGTATTTATGGATTATCTTAGCGCGCACCCTGCGCACCCGCATCCGGCAAGAGGGAAGAAGCGCCTGACTCTTGCCCTTTCCGTTACGGGAAGCTGGTTCCTGATAGAAGTGGCGGGCGGCATCTATTCCAACAGCCTGGCGCTGCTGGCCGATGCCGCTCATATGCTCACCGACCTTGCCGCGCTTGCGATGAGCCTCTTCGCGCTGCATATTTCCACGCGTCCCGCCACGCATGAAAAAACCTACGGCTATCTCAGAGCCGAAATTCTCGCGGCATTTGGCAACGGGATTTTCCTGATTCTGATGGCGGTCTTTATTCTTTATGAATCCTATCAGCGCTTCCGGAATCCGCCGGAGGTGAAGAGCGTTGCTATGCTCCTCGTGGCGGCCACAGGGCTCCTCGCGAATCTGGTAACGGCCGGAATGCTGTTTAAAAGCCGGAATGAAAGCCTGAATCTGCGCGGCGCTTTTCTCCATGTCTTCGGGGACACGATGGGATCTGTCGGCGCCATAATCGCCGGCATGCTGATGCTGTTCCATCAATGGTATCTGGCGGACCCCATCGTTTCCACGCTTGTGGCCGTCCTGGTGCTCTACAGTTCCTGGAAGCTGGTAACGGAAAGCATCGATGTCCTGCTCGAAGGAACCCCGCGCCATTTAAAGATATCCAACATTCTAAGGGATCTCGGCGGCATTCGCGGCGTCGTATCGGTTCACGACCTGCACGTCTGGTCTATCGCCTCGGCGATGACGGCCATGAGTTGCCACATTGTGATGAAGAACGAAGAAGATGCCCATCGCGTACTGGCCGAATCCAGCCACCTTATGCGAGAAAAGTATAAAATCAAACATACTACCATCCAGATCGAGTTCGAGAGCTGGCCGGTGCACCCGGGAGACACTATTCTGGAATTGCCGCTGCACGGCCGGTAGCCTGATGTTTTCAAACTGCATCCGGCGGCGGCGGCGGCGGAAAGGGCGGCTGGTATTGCGGGACTTCCGGCGGCGATGATCCCGGCTTGCGTTTTTCGAATAGGGCCACGCCGATCGTGCCGCCAATCATGCCGAAAATACAGAAAGCAATAAGCGTAAACAGCATGCCGACTATCATAGAAACGGTTTCAAAGTCCCCGCTGGCGGCGAGGGATTCTATCAACTGGCGGGTCTCGGGAGGCACGTTCGGCATCTGATCCGTTATTTCCTTCAGCTGTTCCATTATTCTGCCTCCGCCCGTTATCAAATTCAGGGGAATGGAGAACAAACCCGTGACAACGGTTCCAATACCGCCGGCAAACAGACCGACCGATACCCCGCCTGCGAGTGAGACGGGCATCGGCGAGTCCTTGACATACTGATACGCGGCTACCACGCCTCCCGCGATAACCCAGGCGCAGCAGATGCAGTTAAACAAATTGATGAGAGGCAGCGAGGAAAGGACCCCCAGCAGGATGCCTCCGATTAAGGCCGGTTTCAACATTCTTGAGTCAGTCATGAAATGCCTCCCATTAAGCGCGATCGGCCGGAAGTGAAAGTCCGCCAGGGAGCCTCGGCAATATACTCCGCAAGTCCCTGCCGCAGAAGTACGGAAGCGCCAAAACCAAACAACAGTCCTGTAAGAAACCGGGACCATAGGGTGTTTGCCCACATCCCACAATAGGGCGCAAGCGCATCGAACGCAAGCGGAACAAGAGACGCAAGGATCCATGCGCGGCGTATCTCAGGGGACGGGAACGGCCGGCGGAGCTGCGGCAGTGCGCCCAGAAAAAATCCCCAATAGATGCCTGTGCAGCGGTGGCAAACGGCGAAAGGCCGGCCGAAAATTTTGAACACGCGTTCCGGCGACTGATGGCAAATGCCGGAAAAAAGGGCATAAAGGACGCTTGCCGCGGGTTGGAATCCGAAACTCGCCAGCAGCGGGGGAGCCAGTATCAAGAGAACCCAAAGACCTCCGATTGCGGTTACAAGGAACCGGGCCGCAACCCGGCCGGTCTCTTCTTTCGTGCTTCCGCTGTACTGTGCCATGGCCTGTCCAAGGCGGGTCAAAATAAACCGCCGTTAATAACGGTAAAAAGCGAAATCAAGCTTCAAAATCAGGGGCTGCGACCCCTCTTGATTTTGACATCAAATCTCGACTTCCCGCTAAGTTTTTTTTAATTTTTTTTCCGCCAGGCCCAAAATCTCGATTTAATCAGTTCTGAAGCGGGTCAAATGTTCCCCAGAGACACAAGATTTTGTGATAAAAGAGAGTTTTGACCCACTATCTTGTGTGAAAAATCGAAAATATTCTTGACAAGCAAT
>CAZLHW010000336.1:0-4848 GCA_964559085.1 uncultured Acidobacteriota bacterium
GAGGCAGCCGTAAGGAAGTGATTTGCGCGTGCCTGACACTGCCACAGGCATACTCCGCAGCCTATCACCGAAATATCTCTTCCCGAGCTAACAAAGATCGCCAGATACAAAGAACACCACTGAACAGGCAAGAAACGATACCGAAGGAAAAAACAACACTTTGGCCGATTAACGGGTAAGTTTTAGCCCATTTTGTGACTCTTTGTATATAGAGGCCATTTATGAAAAAGAATTGCTTGGAATCCATTTTGATCCTATCCCTGGGAGTGCTTGAGGATGAAAGGCACGCGATCACATCTGCATTGTGCACCATCACAGCAGCTTCCCGCTTAGTTCCATTCCCCAATTTCAATCGCTGTTCTCCCCTTCATAGTTTGATCCGCATAGCCACGGAAGCCTTGAAGGAAATTCCGGGATTGGTCCCTTCCAATCCCAGACGCAATACCTCGGGCGCTTTGTTCGAGGTATTGCGAACAGGCAACAATTATGCAACGCGTTGCAGTCTTGTTGCAGATTTGTTGCCGCTATCCCTCGGCCTTGTCAATCGAACGGCAACAATTATGCAACATGTTGCCATCTCACAAGATCCCATCCTCATTGGAGGCACTATTTATCATGGTGGGTAGGCCATATCATTCATCCCTTATTCCGTACGAGGACGAAATTCTTGAGCTGAGGCACAGAAAGCCTCCGACTCCTTACCGGCAGATTGCCGATCTGTTATTTCAAAAATACCAGCTTGAGATCCGTCGTGAGACCATCTTTAAGTTCATTAAGGTTAGATCGCGTACTCGAAAAAGGTTTGGCTACAAGCGGCTTCTTTCTGCAAAGAGGCTTAGAGCCGATCAAAAATCACTCCAAGGTGATAAAGCCATCTCCGATTCCAAGCCAAAGTTTGAATTTGAATATAGCGAACGCTACAACCTGACCCGCTTGCCGCCGGAAGAAGCTGCAGAACTAAGGAAGAAGCTGGAGGCAGAAGGACACTAAACGCATTCATATTCATAAAGGAATAAATGGATATGGAAATCATTGAGAAACTGCTTGGACCGAAGGAAGTCGCAGAAATTCTAAATCTCCGCCGAAGCAAAATTCACAGGATGATTGCCAGCGGGGAGATCCCCAGTGTCATCGTGTCCAAAGGATCCTGCCGCCGCGTATTCCGAGTCCGGCCATCGGAACTTGTGAAATGGATGAAACAGCGGGAGGTTGGCCGGCAATGACACTTCGATGCCTTGAGGTTGCACGCGCTGCCTCCGTTGCGGATGGAATCCGGTCGGGTCGAGAAATACTCTTTACGTGCCCCTGCCACGATGACAAGCACCCCAGCCTTTCAATCAATCCAGAAAAAAACTGCTGGCTTTGTGGTCCTTGCGGCAAATCCGGAAATGCGTGGGAGCTGGCTGCATTTATTTCCGGCAATGATCCGGATAACAGGAAAGCCGTCTCGACTTGGCTGCATGATCGTGGATTGCTGAACGGAAAAAGCCGCTGGGAATTTGTTTGCGACTATGTCTATCGATCAGAAAATGGAGATCCTCTATTTCGAGTTAAAAGATACAAGACGCAGGCTGGTAAGGCGTTCGTACAGGAGCGGGCCGACGGCGGCAGATGGGTTGGCGGCGAGGGATGTATGCTGCGAGTGAAGTTGGTTCCCTACCGATTGCCGGAATGGAAAGACTCGAAGATGGTTTGCATCGTCGAGGGGGAGAAAGATACCGATGGTCTTTGGGATCTTGGCTTACCGGCCACATGCAATCCGGGAGGCGCCGGAAAATGGAGACCAGACTTCAACCCACTGTTCGCCGGGAAAGATGTTTTTATATTTCCAGACAACGATGAGCCAGGTGAACGGCATGCAAGAGACATTGCCCGCAATCTGCTGCCTATTGCAGGTCGAGTCAGGATCGTGTCCCTTTCCGGCTTGCCAGTAAAAGGAGACGTTTCCGACTGGATTCAAGCTGGAGGTACATGCGATCAACTCATCCAGATTATGCAAAAGGAATCTTCATCTGAAGAGACCTCTGTCATTTCGATGGTCCAGAAAAAGGAGCCGGCGGCTCCGCATTGGCCGGATCTAGCCTCCGAGGCCTTGCATGGATTGCCTGGCACTGTTGTCCGCGCGATTGATCCATTTACCGAGGCAGACCCGGCTTCAGTTCTCATTCATGTATTAGCGGCATTTGGAAACATCATCGGTTCCGGAGCACACGCGGCCGTACAGAATGACCTTCATCCAGCGCGAATCTTCGCTGTGGTGATCGGGGAGTCTTCAAAAGGGCGGAAAGGAACGTCCTGGAGTACTCCAAGAGAGATATTCAACAAGGTCGATAGCAAATGGTCCGATGTCAGAGTCCGCGGTGGATTGTCTTCAGGAGAGGGACTCATCTATCACGTCCGAGACGAATTGAGAAAAACCGTCGCTGTAAAAAAGGGAGGGCGCATCATCGACTATGAAGAGGAGATTGTCGATTCCGGAGAATCAGATAAACGCCTGTTCTGCATCGAGTCGGAATTTTCCACCATGTTGAGGATTATGGGGCGAGAAGGAAACAGCCTCTCCGGAGTAGTCCGTCAGGCATGGGATTCTGGAAACCTCTCTACCCTCACTCGAAACAATCCCCTGAACTCAACTGGTGCGCATGTCTCGATAATCGGGCATACCACAAGGGATGAATTGATTCGATGCCTCTCCGCAACTGAACAGTGCAATGGATTTGGGAATCGATTCCTATGGCTCTTAGCAAAAAGATCCAAGGCATTACCACACGGTGCGGCGTTGCCGCCTGAGATATTGAACAGCCTGGCTGAGCAGATGGAACGAGCCGTGAACTTTGCTCAAAACGCGTGCAGGATAGTCCGCGATTCGCCTGCGAATGGAATGTGGGAAACGATCTATTACCTTCTGTCGGAAGGCCGACCGGGCCTGGCCGGTGGATTGTTGAATCGAGCGGAAGCACAAGTACTTCGGTTGAGTTTGATATATGCGCTGATGGATTGTTCCAGTGTGATCCGTGAGGAACATCTCCAGGCAGCAACGGCCCTATGGGATTACTGCGAAGCATCCGTCTTCTATATCTTCGGAACCAAAACCGGCGATCAATATGCTGACCGGATCACGGAAGCCCTTTTGGAATCGGAGAATGGCTACCTCACAGACGATGACATCGGACGGCTTTTCGGCGGACACCGGACTCGAGAGAAAGACCTGGCGCTCGATCTGCTTTTACGGCTTGGCAAGGTGACCAAAGAAAGCAGGCAGACCAAAGGAAGGCCTGTGACCGTTTGGAGGGCTGCGTGAAAAGCGACATAAACCCCTTTTCTCGCTTATCTCGCTTTTCCCGCAAGCCCGGGAATTCACAAATGAGCTTTCTTGAATTAACAAAACTCCATTTGGCCCGGCAGGAAAACACGAAATTGCTTCCACCTATCCGGACCTCCGACGGTCGTTTCATGAACCGGATCGTTTGGAGATCCGACAAAGCAATCGTCTTCCAGGATCCGGATGGACATTTTTGGCGATACCTGTCCGATTCCGGGATAAGCGAACGGGCATTGATCAAACCAAAATCCAATTGACTCTTTCTGATAGCCGTGTCAATGAATGAACGTGCATCCTTAACGAGGGATGTTATTTATCAACAATCCTTTAGAAAAGGAGAAACGCCAATATGAGCAAAAAGAAGTTGCCGCCTGGCATTACGCCTCGCGGCAACCGCTGGAGGATAGACACGTTCTACAAAGGGGTACGCATAAGAGAAACGTGCGCTACTCCGGAAATGGCTGAAACCAATCTCAGAAAGATACAAACACTTGTCGACGAAGGAAGGTACCTGGAGAAAAAGCGGGAGTCAAAAGAAACGCTGGACAGGTCCGGGACCGATATGTCGAATGGTGTAAGGGAATCAAACAAAAGACGGTCGATGATAAGGAGGATCACCTCGATAATATTCTCGAGTTCCTCGGTGTCGACACGCTTATTGGAAAAGTCACCAAAGCCGATGTTGAGCGCTTCCATGCTCATCTCGGATCGGTTAACGCGCAACACAAAAAAACACCTCTTGCGGTTGCGACCATAAACCGGCGCATTGCCTGCCTAAAGCATTTCCTTCACAAGGCCGAGGAATGGGGCTTAATTGCAGAAAATCCGGCCCGATGCACGAAGCTACGTAAGGAAAACAACCGGCGTCTTCGATTTCTCACAATCGAGGAGTGTAAAATCCTGCTCGGCTGCTGCCCAAGCCTGACGCTTAAGCAGATTGTCGAGCTGGCTTTGAACACGGGCATGAGGAAAGGCGAATTGCTCGGGCTGGAATGGGAAAACATCAACCTTCGGAGGGGGTTCCTGGAAATCCTGGATCAAAAGAACGGAGAGTATGACACGATTCCCCTGAATGAAAGGGCTCTTGAGATTCTGAGGTCCATTCCCAGACGGCTGGATTCCAAGTTTGTCTTCCCGGGAAAGAAACTAGGAAAGCCTTTCAAGGATCTTAAAAGGCAGTTTGAAACAGCCGTCAAGAAAGCCAACCTGGATGACGTCACCTTCCATACGCTGAGGCACACGGCCGCCTCGTATCTGGTCATGGAAGGTATTGATCTAACAACCGTCAAAGAGATCCTCCGGCACAAAAGCATCTCAATGACTCTCAGATACGCACACCTTTCACCGAAGCACAAACAATCGGCTGTCGAGGCGCTTGGGAAAGCGCTGGCGGCAGAACCCGAAAAGGCTGATAAAACAGCCTGATTACCCCCAATTTACCCCCAAGCACGGATTTGGCGGTCAAACGATGCGAACTCGAAAAGCTCTAAGTGGATTGTTTATAAGAGGTTGGATGGTGGAGCTGG
>CAZLHW010000337.1:0-4847 GCA_964559085.1 uncultured Acidobacteriota bacterium
CTGGAGATCGTGAACACGACGCTCACAAAAATGGCCTGCGGCGGCATGTATGACCAGATCGGCGGCGGTTTCCATCGGTACTCGGTGGATGCCCAATGGCTCGTGCCGCACTTCGAAAAGATGCTTTATGACAATGCGCTCCTGAGCCGCGTTTACATTGATGCCTGGCTGATGACGCGCAACGATCTTTACCGGACTATTGCCGAGGAAACGCTCGACTATGTAGCGCGGGAGATGACTTCGCCCGAAGGCGGATTCTACTCGTCGCAGGACGCGGACAGCGAAGGGAAGGAAGGGCTATTCTTCCTCTGGCGCGCCGACGAAATAAAAGCCATCCTGGGCGATGCGGATGGCAACCTTTTCTGCCGCTATTTTGGCGTTACGCCCGAAGGCAATTTCGAGGGAAAAAACATACTCTTTGTCCCGAGGCCCGCAGATGTTGTTGCCAGACTCAACAACGTCACCGAAGAGCGAGTGCGGGAGGTTATCCGGCGCGGCAGGAGGATGCTGTTTCAGGTCAGGGAGTCGCGCGTCAAACCCGGGCGCGATGAAAAAATCCTGACAGCCTGGAATGGCTTGATGCTGCGGGCGTTTGCCGAGGCCGCCAATGCGCTGGATAGCGAAGAGTACCGCCGGATTGCCGTTCGCAGCGGTGAATTTCTTCTCGCAACACTTCGCGTCGAGGATGGATTGCTCCGGAGCTATATAAACGGGCAGGCCCGATTTCGCGCCTATCTGGAGGATTACGCCTTTCTTTCGGATGGGTTGCTCTCTCTTTATGAAGCGACTTTCGAGGCCCGCTGGTTTCGCGAGGCGGAATCCCTGGCTGAACAGATGATACGAAAATTCTGGGACCCGCAGGGGAAGGGATTCTTTTTCACCCCCGAGGATCACGAAACTCTGATTCACCGTCCCATGGAATTTTATGATAACGCCATTCCGTCGGGAAATTCTGCGGCCGCTTCCGCGCTGCTGCGCCTTTGGAGATATAGTGGGGAAGACAAATGGTTGCGATATGCTGTTTCCATTATGAAAACAGCGGCGGGTATGATGCAGGAATATCCTTCGGCTTTTCCTTATATGCTGTGCGCCCTGGATTTCTATCTGGCAAAAGCGACGGAGATTGCCGTTGTCGGGGACCCCGGCGATCCCCAGACCAGGGAACTGCTAAATGAAATATTTCACTGTTATTATCCCAACAAGGTAGTTGCCTGCGGCATCGGGAACGACGTACCTCTGTTGCAGAACAGGCCTCAGATCCAGAGCCGGCCCACGGCTTACGTCTGCCGGAACTTCGCCTGCGATTTGCCGGTAACGGCGGCACGGGATCTTGGCGAGCGCCTGAAAAGCATGTAATAATTCAGACGGAGCTTTTATCGCCGGAGCACTTACAAAAACCATCCGCAGGTGCTTTTTGAAAAGGAGAGGAATCATGAAGGGAAACGCCGATATCATTGAAATGTTGAACGAGGCATTGAGCGAAGAATTGACCGCGATCAACCAGTATTTTCTCCACGCGGAGATGTGCGAGAACTGGGGATACAAAAGACAGTCCGCCGCCTCCAAAAAGCAGGCGATCGACGAAATGAAGCATGCGGAAGACCTGATCGAGCGAATCCTTTTTCTTGAAGGCAAGCCGAACATGAGCAAGTACCAGATGCTTACCATCGGGCAGACGGTTCCTGAAATGATTGAGAATGATCTGAAGCTGGAACACAATGCCGTAATACTGTACAACCGTATCATCGAAGCCGCGATCAAGAAAAATGACCAGGGAACCGCCGAGCTTCTTAAAAAGATACTCAAAGACGAAGAATCTCATGTGGACAGTCTAGAGGAGATGCAGGATAAGATCCGGGATATGGGCGTCCAGATTTACTACTTGAGCATTCAGGACTGAAATTCCCGGGAACCTGTAAAGGACCTCCTGCCACAGATTCCACTGATTTGCACGGAGCCCGATTCCATGCAAATCAGTGTCGGCAACTATGGGTACCGACGTTTTCTTTCCTATAGAGTAACCGCAAAGACGCGAAGGACGCAAAGGAGCGCAAGGAATAAATATGTATCTTCCTGGCGTTCTCTTTGAGGCCTTCGCGTCTTTGCGGTTTATTCCCTATCCTTTTTTGTCTTTCTTGGCGTAGTAGCCCTTCTTGGTTCGGGCTGCGAGCCCGGGCCGGTTCAGCTTTACCTGCACTTTTCTAAATTTACCGTCCTTTTTAGGGTTGCTGGAATAATAGCCGAGGCTGTATTGGCTTGCCAGTTCCCGGGCAATTTCCGCAAAGGCCGAGTCAAGGTTTTCCATCCCGTCGAGGACCAGGCCTCCGCTGAAATCCGCCAGCGCGTCCAGGTAGGCTCTGCCGGCCTGATAGGCGGCCGCATCGTTGCCGGCTGAGGAAGGGGGATAAGGATTTAATATTATGGGTGGGAACGGGATCCCCGTGAGTGATGGCTGGCTGCCGGCAGGCGGATCATATTCGGTGTTGTAGTAGACACAGTAAATCGTCGACGGGGATTCTCTGGCAAGATCCAGCGTTTCACTCCTTGTGGCTTTGCCGCTGCGCGTATCGACTCCATCTGTAAACAGCACCAGGGCTTTGCGCTCCCTGACCGGTTTGAGCACCTCCTCTAATGCAAGCCAGACGGCTTCATATAAGACGGTGGATCCCCCAGTGCGTGTTTTTTTAATTCCATACTCATTTTTATCGCGATCGATGGTGAAATCTTCCTGGAGGCGGACATCGTCGGCGAAGGACAGAACAGCGACTGCATCATCCGGATGAAGCTGATGAACAAACTTGATCGCCGCATTCTGAATTCGGGCCAGCTTTTGCCGGGTGCTGCCGCTGGTATCCAGCGCCAGGACAACGCATACCGGTTCGTCGGTTGCCGCAAAGCCGACGATTTCCTGCCGTATGCCGTCTTCGTAAACCTGAAAATCTTCCTTTTGGAGGTTCGTAATCCGTCGGCCCTCTTTGTCTGTGACCACCACAGGCAGGGAGACCATATCCACGGCCACGCGGATGGTTTGATCGTCCCTCGTTTTCTTCTCGGCAGAGATGCCCGAAATGAGAAACGCCAGGAAAATGCCGGCTGCGGTCAGGATTTTAAACTTCATGATGGTTACTCCCGCCTGGTATAGGATGCGCCTCGCCGCATTGTGTATCACATTAATGGTTATTGGCTATTTGTTATTGGTCATTTTTGAAATGAGAAATAGCCAATAACAAATCACAAATAACCAATGCTTAGTGCTAAGATGGCTCCACTCGGAAAATTCCACGGAGGTTCCCAATGAAAAACTCGACAAGATTTTTTGTTGTTTGCAGCCTCTTGATGCCGGTTTTCTGTTGCAGTTGCGGCGCCCCAAGCAGTGAAAAGGAGAAACAAGCAGCCCGGCAAGCTATGGATACTGCCAGGAGTCTTCACGCCGAGGATCTCGCGGCCTCAGATTGGCTGGAAGCAATGAAAGCCTGGGAGCAGGGCGAGGCTGCCGTAAAGGAAGGCAAGAATGCAAAAACTTACTTTCTTAAAGCGAAGTCCAGATTTGAAAAAACCGCCGCAATTGCCAAGTCGCAGAGCGATTATTTGTCCAGAGAAGTTTCCGATATGCAGCTTTCCATTAATGAGCGGCTGTCCAAGGTAAAAGCTGCCATTGAGAGGGGGCGCGTGTCTCCCAAGATCCAGAAACAGATCAATCCGATTATTGAGGAGGTGGAGCAGGCGATCGAAAGCCTGGATAATCTGGCCGGCCAGGGCGATTTTCTGAAGGCGAGAACTCTGGCCAAGGAGACGCAGGCCAAAATCTACAATGTGGAACTGATTACGGCGGGGAAGAAGCCCGTTTCCAATTGAGCTGTAACCGTTGATTTGCCGGCACATTTTGTTTGCGATTCTTTGCGTCCTTAGGGGCTTTGCGGTTGGCGCCGCTGGATCGCAAAGACGCCAGAGCCGCGTGAAGAGGGGAAACCCTTGTCTGAGACGGATTTCGTGTGGCAATATCCCTTGAGCCGGCGTCCGGCGGAATATTGGCATTTCGTGCCTTAAAGACAGGGGTATCTATGACCAAGGAACAGGAAGAACAGGGGTTTCGAGTAACGGATAAGCGGGGTTTCCGGGAGGAGGAAGAAGCAAAGGCCCCGGAAACTTCCAGAAAAGAAGAGAAAACGGAGAAAGAACCCTCCGCAGACACAAAGAATGCCACTCCGGAGCGGGAAGGCGCCTCCAGAGCTCCCATTGATTTAACCTCCTATCTGTTGTCTTACTATACGAAGGGCCTTGTGCTCCTTGGAGAGGTTCCGAATCCCTATACCAACAAACAGGAAGAGGATGTGGAGGCCGCCCGGCATACGATCGATATCCTGTCGATGCTGGAGCAGAAAACAAAAAACAATCTCACCAAAGAGGAGCAGCAGCTTCTGGAAAATGTTCTCTATGAGCTCCGCATGAAGTTCATGGCGAAGACCAACCGGATTAAATACTAGCAGGTGTCATGAAAGTAATTCGCAGTCTGGAGGAGCTTGCCACGGAGTATCCGGCTCCTGTTGTTACAATCGGGAACTTTGACGGAGTTCATCTCGGCCACCAGAATCTGATGTGCGATCTGATTTCCCGCGCAGCCAAAATCGGGGGGACGCCGACAGTTGTTACCTTTAATCCTCATCCTCTTCAGGGGCTGGCTCCGGACTATGCGCCGCTGCAGATTCAGACGCTCGATCAGCGGCTGGCTACCATTCAGTCCCTGGGAATCCCTTTGATAGTGGTCGTGCCTTTTGACATGAAACTGGCGCAGACCGAGGCGCGCGATTTTACCGTCCAAGTGCTGTGGGGGTAGCTGCGTCCGCGGG
>CAZLHW010000338.1:0-4825 GCA_964559085.1 uncultured Acidobacteriota bacterium
AATAAGTACAAAACAAGTACAACGGGCGGTGTTTGATGGTTTTTAGCTCGTGCTTGGAAGGCTGTAAGTTGTTTGTTTGCAGTACCCAGCCTGGGAATCGGCTTTTTCGCTGAAGTCCGCAGGGCGGAGGCGAACCCCACACGCCGCTTACGGGACCCAGGATTTTAATCCCCGTGCATCTGCCAGTTCCGCCACCCGGACGCGAAATGCCTCTCGCAGTTTAGCCGGTCTCAGGCGGATTGTCATACGGTGTATTGCAAGGTTGCGTCGGCTGACGGGCAATGGCCTCCCATAAGAATTTTTCTTGACGCCGTCCGGAAGCCGTGTCTTGATGAAACAGGGAGGGCACCCGCATGAACCCGCGAACTATTGTGATCCTGCCCGGAGACGGCATCGGTAAAACGCTGGTGCCGGAAGCCATCCGGGTTCTCGATGCCGTGGGTTTCAAAGCCAACTACATTCCCGCGGACATCGGCTGGGACTTCTGGCGCACGGAAGGAAATAGCCTTCCGCAGCGCACGCTGGATCTGCTCGAGAAACATAAAATCGGTCTTTTCGGCGCCATCACGTCCAAGCCCAAAGATCAGGCCGACCAGGAGCTTGATGCCTCGCTCAAGAACAGGGGATACGTGTATTACAGCCCTATCGTTGGCCTTCGTCAGCATTTCAATCTGGACGTCTGCATCCGCCCCTGCCGCACCTTCCCTGGAAATCCGCTCAATTTTGTCAAACAAGCAGGCGGCCGGATGATTGAACCGGAAATAGATGTAGTTGTTTTCCGCCAGAATACCGAAGGTCTCTACAGCGGCGTTGAATGGCAAAATCCGCCGGACGGGATCCGCGCCGCGCTGGAGACGCACCCCAGAATGGCCGCGTTCAAGTCCGTTCCCAGCGAAGATATGGCGATTTCCTGCCGCATCATTACGCGCAACGCCTGCCGTAGAATCATTACGGCCGCTTTCCGCTACGCACGCCTAAGGGGATACAAGAGCGTGACCGTCTGTGAAAAACCCAACATCCTTCGGGAAACATCCGGCATGATGCGGGAGGAAGCAAAGAAAATAGCCCTGGATTTTCCGGAAATAGAGCTCTGGGAAACCAACATCGACGCGCAGATGATGTGGCTCAACAAAAATCCCGAGGACTATGGCGTCATCGCAACCAGCAATATGTTCGGCGACATCATCAGTGACGCCTTTTCGGGACTCGTCGGCGGTCTGGGATTCTCCAACAGCGCCAATATCGGGGACGACTGCGCGATTTTTGAACCCACGCACGGATCCGCGCCCAAGTACGAAAACCTGAAGCCCTCCATCGTCAATCCCATCGCCATGATTCTGAGCGCCGGCCTCATGCTGGAGCATCTTGGTGAAAGCGAAAAGGCAGACAGAATCCGGAGCGCGGTTGCTTCCGTTGTTGCCGAGGGCAAAGTCCGCACCTACGACATGCTCCGCCTCGTTGGAGGTCCGGGAGTCCTGGCTCAGGGAGCCGCCAGCACGGAATCCATGACCGACGCGATTATAGAACGATTGTAGATTCGAGATTCGAGATTCGAGATTTGAGATTGGGGATCTACAATATCTGCAAGAGGCTGATGGATCATGACGCTGGAGCACCATGCTTTTATCAGCTATGCCCATATCGATAATCAACCACTGCCCACGGAGAAGGAGGGCTGGGTTTCGCTGTTTCACGAGGCCCTGAGTCAGCTTTTGAGCGTCCGGCTGGGCGCGAATGCCGACATCTTGAGAGATGAAAAGCTGAACGGAAACGACATATTCTCAGATGAGATTGTTGAGCAGTTCCGGAAAGCCGCCACTCTTATCCGTTGTAACGTCCGGGCAGTCATCCGATCCGCGCCATGGCTGAAGCGCTGGCCGCGGCCGGCATCCTGGAGGTCGACGCCGAGAAGGGGCGATTCGCGCTCTCGGACATCATCGAAAGCTCTCTCCGTCTCAGCAGGCTCGACTGCTCCCGGAAACCAATCTCCTAATAGTCGCCGATCAATTCGAAGAGCTATTCAGCCGGCAACGCCGATCTGTACCGCAATGCGGAACTCCGCCTGGCGCTTGAGTGGTTCGACCAGAACCAGCCGAATAGAGATGCCGCCCTGATCCAGGTTGGAGGAGATGTCGCGTTGCTCAACGCGGCGCCTCTAAGCGTGGACGGCATTCGCAAGACTCCTCGCGCTCCTGCCAGTCTCCGTCTTCAATAAAATCTCCCTCATTCAATAATCTCGAATCTCGAATTATATCGCCCCTTTATCCCGCAGCGCCCGCATCTGTGCGTCGGTATATCCGAGGCCGGCCAGAATTTCGGTCGTATGGGCCGAAAGCCTTGGCGGAGGGGTGTCGAGACTTGCAGGAGTCTTTTCGAACTTTGCCGTCAGATTAAAAAGCGGCAGATCGCCAATCCCCTCGACGTGAATGGTTTTCAGACTCTGGCGATGCACGATCTGCTCCTGGGTTAAGGCCGCCTCCAATCCAAGGATAGCGCCGGCAGGAATATTGAGGGCCGTAAGCGTCTCCACCCATTCAGCCGTATTCCGCTCCTTCAATTTGGCTTCAATCAGGGGCGTGAGTTCCCTGCGGTTCTTTTTGCGGGCGTCGCGCTTCTCAAACCGTGGATCGGTTTTCAGCTCGGGCAGCCCCAGGGCATCCGCAAGAGCTTCCCATTGTTCCTGCTTGTTCGCGGCAATATTGATGTGTCCGTCCTTCGTTGCAAAGGTTCCGGATGGAGCAGCCGTAAAATTGTCATTTCCCATGAGAACGGGCGGCTGCTTGCCTATCAAGAGGTTGGCAACAACCCATCCCATCAGCGGCAGGATGGAGTCGATCAGGGCGATATCAATAAACTGTCCCTCCCCGGTCCGCTCGCGATGAAAGAGGGCGCCCATTATGGCAAAAGCAGCGTTGAGGCCGCCGACGGTATCGCATATGGGAAAGCCGCAGCGCAGCGGGTTCAGCCGTTCGTCTCCATTAATGGCCATGATGCCGCTCAATCCCTGGATGATCTGATCATAGGCGGGTTTCATGGCGTCAGGACCGGTCTGGCCGAAACCCGAAATCGCACAATAGACCAGTCTGGGATTAATCGCGGACAGTGTTTCATAAGAAAGCCCGAAGCGGGCCATGACGCCCGGACGGAAATTTTCCACAACGACGTCTGCGGTTTCTGTCAGCCGCTTAAAAATCAGCTGTGCGTCCGGATGCTTCAGGTTCAATGTGAGGGATTTCTTGTTTGCGTTCTGCGCGAGAAAACTGGTCCCCATCAAATCCTCGTTGAGTTTGGGGACATTTCCCAGCTTGCGCGCCAGATCGCCGGAATCGGGAGGCTCAATCTTTAGAACCTCGGCTCCCAACAGAGCCAGATGAAGCGTGGCAAAAGGACCCGACAGGACGTTCGTCAGATCCAGCACCCGGATGCCATCGAGGAGTTTCATCGGTTGTCCTCCTGATCTTGCGCCCAAGCAGGGGCCTATGTTTTGTCTTGAGGCGGCGGGCCGTCGTAATTCACGGGGATGCGGATGCGCATCGGCTTTTCGCGCGTGTATTCTTCCATCACCTGCGCCGTCAGGCCCGCCACGCGCCCGATGATGAAGAGCAGCTTGCCGACGGGCGGGCTGAATCCCATATCGACCAGTACCGCAGCCAGCGCTCCGTCGATGTTGATCGGCAGCGGCCGGATTTGCTCCCGAACCGATTCTTCCAGAGCCTGCATGAAATCAATGCCCTCGCGCGCGAGGCCCGCTGTCCTGGCCATATCAAAAAGGACGCGCGTCCGCGGATCTTCCGTATGCACCCGGTGTCCGATACCGGGCAGCCGTCTGTGTTCCGATTTTGCATGCGCTGCGAGACGGCGCGCCGCTTCGCGGACCGGAATTGATTCGCGCCGCGCCTGCTCCAGCGAATCGGCGATCATCTGCATGCAAGCGCAGCCCGCGCCGCCGTGCGCATCGCCGATTGCCAGAACACCGGCCGCGACGGCCGCTTCGAGCGACCGGCGGTTTCCCGAGGCAACCATGCGGGCGGCCGCGGCTGAAGGCGCCGCCGGGCCGTGGTCCGACACTCCGATAAGGATCGCGTCAAACAAACGGCGTTCCTCTCGGGTAGGCAAACGGTTCTGATGCAAAAGGTAAATGGCGTCGGTGAAGGTTGCATGCGTCATCAGGGACGTAACGTTATGGCCCCGGATGAAAATGCTTTTCTCGTCCGACGTCGTGATTGCGGTCCGCCAGGGTTCCATGGTGACCTCCTCAATTCCGGATTGCTATTACCATACCACGGTTTAATTGGCGATTGACGATTGACGATTGGCGATTAATGATAAGGCGCAGCAAGGAGAGCAAATGACCGGCGAGGAAAAACGGAATGTCATTCTGTGCGGATTTATGGCGACGGGCAAATCGACGGTTGGAAAACAACTGGCCGAAGCGATGGGCTATCGATTTCTGGACATGGATGCGCTTATTGAAGAAGAAACAGGAATCCCCATCCCCGAGATCTTTGCCACTCAGGGCGAGCCGGCCTTTCGCGCTCTCGAATCCCAGCTGGTGGAACGGATCGCGGCCTGGTCGGGATATGTAGTCGCGACCGGAGGAGGAACCATTGTTAATCCGCAAAATCTGCAGAAGCTTAAATCCTGCGGCGTTGTGGTTTCCCTGAAAGCCGATATCCCGACGATTCTACGGCGCACAGAGCGGGGCGATACCCGGCCAATGCTCAAAGGCGGGGACAAAACGGAGCGGATTCTACAGCTGCTCGAGTTGCGGGACCCCTTCTACGCACAGGCCGGTATTGTCCGGGATACCTCACCGTTACCGGTC